>NZ_JAHLRC010000076.1:0-16783 GCF_018919545.1 Citrobacter sp. S46_ASV_140 | reverse complement strand
GCAATGTTCGTGGAACTCGTTTATGACAAAAGGAATTTTGATGGCCTGCCCGGTGCAAAAGATATCATTCTGGGCGAATTAACTAAGAGGGTTCACCGGATCTTCCCTAACGCTGATGTCCGGGTTAAACCGATGATGACACTGCCGGCGATAAACACTAACGTCAGCAAGCATGAGAAGGAACAGATAAGCCGTACTGTTCAAGAAATGTTTGAAGAGGCTGATATGTGGCTGGTTTCAGATTAAACGCCTTGAACCGTCATATTGCTTAAGTACAATCCGCCGTGACTGGCAATCATTCAATACTCGCACTATCGAACGTTCGCCAGTTCGCCGCCGCCCGTTCTTGCATACGACGACGCGGTGGCGTTTTCTCAACGCCGCGCAGGAAATTTTTTGTATAGCGTCGACACCCCTACATCATAAATTATAGCCACACGTTTTCTAGACTCACCTGCAGCAATCAACCTTCCAGCCTGAGCCCACTCTTCAGCAGTTAACTTTGGCCGTCTGCCGCCGATCCGACTATCTTCGCGCGCAGCAACTAAACCAGCCCGTGTTCGCTCAACAATAAGCTATCTCTCCATCTCGGCAAGCGCCCCCATAACATGAAAGAAAAAGCGCCCCATTAGTGTGGAGGTATCTATACTGTCATTCAGACTTCGGAAGTTTATCCCTCGCTCCCTCATTTCTTCGACCAGTACGACAAGATTCCGCATACTACAACTGAGACGATCCAGCTTCCAAACCACCAGCGTGTCCCTCACTACATTTTGTATGTCTCTTGCTATATCAGCTGATTTGCCCCAACTAGCAATACGCAATTTTGTTAAGCTAATCGCGAAATAATGTTAAAAAATAGGATTTAACCTACTTACATTTGAGTTGAGTTGAGAAGACATATAAAATTAACCTTTACATGCCTCGTTCGGATTCACAAATGCAACAAAAAAACATTAATTCACTCCAGATATTAAGAGCTTTTGCTGCTATATCTGTTGTCATAACTCACTCCGGGATGACAATAAAAGGAGTAAATATTGGTGATCTTGGTGTAATAGGTGTTGACTTATTTTTTATTCTAAGTGGATTCTTGATGACATATACATTCAAAGAATCTAGAGTTGGATGGACATTCCTTAAAGCAAGGATATTAAGGATTTACCCGATTTATTTAGTTATATCTGCCCCCATGATCCTGTCATCATTTACGCAGTGGAATGATACAGATAAACTCTATAATTTATTCCATAATATAACTCTAATACCTCCTATACATGGAAGCTATGACAGAGCTAACTATGTTAACTGGACATTAGCATATGAGATGTACTTTTATGTAGTTTTTGCAATGTGCTCGTACTTATTCAGAAACAAAGTAAAATCATCAATAGCATGTTCTATTATAATAATATCTATAATGTTCTTAGTTAAGAATAAATATGACATTGGTTATGTTGGTTGGCTTGATACGTCGCTAAAAAATGTTCTTGGTAACACAATTGTTCTTGACTTTATAGTCGGTTCTTTGTGGGCCTGTATTTATGATAAAATCAAAATAAGGATTCCAAAGTTTTTTTCATATACATCATGCGCTTGCATAATTATCTTCTCATTAGAAATGATTGGTAGTAATATGAAGGGCGGAATCGACTACCAATCCAGCCTTTTGATTAACTCATCTACCCCTTCTTTTTTTGTTTTATTTTTTCTATCGCTCACAGACTGTGGAACATCAAGACTAGAAAATGCATTAGTTTATTTGGGTGAAGCATCATACTCAATTTACTTAAGCCATTTATACATTTTTTCCACTCAAAGCATTGAACCAATAGGTTTCTTCCTTAAGTTTATTTTAATAAAACTGCACATAGAAAACATTTACATCATCAATTCAACCCTCATCATGTCCGCTATTATTTTAGGAATTTTTGCACATGAAGCAATAGAAAAACCATTAAGCAAAAAGCTGATAAAAAAACACCCAAATATTATTAACAAAGAACTGATGCAAAAAGTGTAATATTTTTGATGCGTTGAAATGTGTTTATTTCAACGCATCAAGTAACTATTCTGGCATTTGTAGTAAACCTGGCTCAAAAGGCGACATTCTCATTAACGCAATCCGGTAATTTTTCCATGCTGATAAATCGACAATTTCTTCATCCGTCGCATCTCCAGCGTCTACAGCATCCTGTCGCCAATTGATTTCAGAGTCTGCCCGAGCACGTAATTCTCGTCGTATTTGCTCAGTTTGTGCGGCCAGTTGTTCAGCAGACAAGGCGGGAGTATCAACCCATATCGGATACCCCTTATTATCTGTTCCGAGCATTTTTCCTTCCGGTGGATACTGGCTATAAACAGACATTTTCTCATCACTCACATCGACAGCATTCTCCGGCCATGTCCCGGCAGAAATATATGCTTCTTTAAGTGCATTCGGATAAAAAACACCCTGAAAAAACTTATTCATAAATACCCCACAGCGAAAAAGCAACAATCTTCCACCGCACCGGCTGGTGCCCAGTTCTGGATGCTGATTTGAGAACGATTAGCTAACCTGACATTCATCGCTTGACTGTACCCTGTTGTACCCCGGCATCCCATCGCCCACAGGCCAGCAGTTGGAAAAGCATAAGGCAGATTGTAGACAGCGTCCTCTCCACCGCGTGTCTGAATGATTCCCCACTGCAGCATTATCTTTACCGGATTATCTGTGGTTGCGAGACAGGGAATATACAAATATCCATTTCCACCGGCGAAGAAAGAGAAATCTGAGGCACTCAATACCTGATTTTTTCCTACCCCCATAGAGGCCAGTGCCGCCGTACCAAGCTGAAGGGCATTTCTGAAAGCGGCTACATTCTGAATATCACCACCGTTTGCACTTTTCTGCATAGCCCCGGAGGCTTTATTTATCGTTTCTCCCAGACCAAGGTTTTGTAGAAATAATGCGACATTCGGTATATCCGCGCCGTTCCGGTCTTTAGCCAGTCGCGCATTCGCATTATCCATTACGATCTTAACTGCCGCAGGAGTGGCGGCCTGCGTTTCACTGGTGCTGTTCACCGAACTGCTAAGTTGAACCAGCCCTCTTTGTTGTGTTGTGCCATCGAGGACACCAATGGACTCACGCGATGTTTTTTGTGCTTCCGCGCCCCGCGCTTTTATCTCTTTCAGGTTCTGGTCAATGCGCAGGAATAAGCCATCACCTGTTGCAACATTCAGCGTGATATTTGAGATATCGGATACCGCCAGGCGAAACTGCATATTAACGCTGACACCACCAACCGGCTTATCGATCGATGGGCAGTTTGCCACCGCGTAAAGCTCTCCGGCGTCAGTCATTAAACCGACTTCGCGAACGGTGAATCCACCAATCCCGGTCGGCAGAACGATTTTTGCCATTAACTGCGAGGACTGCTCCGGTGACACCACCAGCTCAGCGATATCTCCCCGGTACGTTTCATTGATCAACCGGATTTGCGACGGATCAGGTTTAACCTGCTTGCCATTACTGTCACCCACCACAAAGTGAGTCAGTACAATCAGGCGACCACTGGCAAGCGCCTCCGCCTCCAGTTCTTTACCCCGGTTAGTGATAATTGAGTAATAATCAGCCATGAGATTCCCCGGCAAAAATGTCCACATCGATATGTGCTGTTGTCGCACCCGAAATATAAAAAGCCCCGTCCATACCCACATTCGCCATCACATCGATTTTGCTCAGATAGCTGCGCAGGTTCTTGGCCCGCTCGGTAAGCTGGCGGATCTGATGATAGAGAGCGTCACTGACCCCCTCACTGCTCTGTACTTCGATCCGGAAGGTGTAAGGTTCAGCGCGCGGGGTGTCTTCCCACCACTCAACCACGGTCGTGGGCAGATTCACTGACCCGAGAGAACGGCGTACCGCCCCGGCTGTTCCTCTGTGCTGATGAACATAAGCGGCATCTTTTATCACCTGTCGCTTCTGCGCCTCTGTCCAGCCGTCATCCCAGAAATCAACGGCATGCTCCCAGGCCAGCCAGGGGAGAAGATGCGCCGGACAGGTGTCAGGATTTTTGGACTTGCGCACCATATTGGTATCGAGGGTGGCGATTTGCTCAGCGCTGGCCTGCTCCTGCGCCCGCTCTTCATGAAATGCGCCAGGAGGTAGCAGTGATCGAAACTTAGCCGTCATTGCTGCTTACCTCCGTGCGGGTGACATTAATGGCGGTACACCAGGGCGCTTTACCCGGTTCCGCTTCCAGATCTGCTACCGGAGAAATCAGCCTTACCCGGACCACACCGGATTGCTGCAGCGCAGCATAAATGGCGGACAGCGGGACGACGGTTTTAATCCGATGAGAAAGCGTGGTGTATGACCGTAAAACATCGATGGCATTGTTAAGCACCGTACTGGCGTCCGGTCCTTCCGGAATTTCCAGCTCTGCCGTAACGGCATAGTTTGCAAGCGTGGCACTTTTTACCGTCACATAGTCAGTTAACGGGCGGATTTCATCTGCATTCAGTGTGCTGTTAACCTTATAAAGCAGGGGCTGTCCTGCTGTCCCATCCCCGGTACGGGACAGGACATAGACATCAACGTAGCCGGGCCGGTTATGGGTTTCCGGCCCATAGGCATCGGCATCCAGCACATCCGTATCGGCAGACTTCGCATGAAAGCGGTATGCGTTACGCGCGCCTGCTGTATTCAGCTGCGCCCATGAAAGCTGGATACGTTCACGAAATGCCGCATCGTCTTCCAGTTCTGGCTCAACTGGCGGAATGGCTAGCGGATCACCGGGCTTAATCACCTGCCGTTTAACGTTGAATGCGGCGCCTATCTGGTCAAGGTCTGCCTCTTTTGCACTCGCGAGAAATACCGCCCGCACGGCATCATTAACCCGCTGAACAGCCAGCGTCAGCTGGTAGGCATTCACCTCCCCCTGTTTAAACGTCGGATCGGATTCCACCAGCGCATCAAATTGCTTATCAAGTTCCCGTAACCGCGCCAGCCACCGGGTGAAAATTTCAGTCGCATCCGGCACCACAATGGCATCCGGTACGTCCAGTTCGGACAGGTTGATCACGTCATAGCTGCTTGCCATAAATCGTTATGTCTCCCGTTCTGACAGGTAAATTGGTTTCCTTGTTGATCCCCTCGATATCCAGCACACAGCCGGACACCCCTTCAGGAAAGGAAACGAGCACACGTGTTACCTTCAGCCGCGTCTCCCACCGGGCCAGTGCGGTTGCAGATGCGGCGATTATTTGTAGACGGGTCAAATCATCCCGTGGGTTATCCACCAGCGAAAACAGATCACTGCCATAGTCACGGACAAGAACCCGGCTCCCGATGGGAGTGGTCAGTATGTCGCTGACGGACTGGCGCAAATGGGCGACGCCGGACAGGCGTTTTCCGGTCCGGTTGTTTACACCGTTCATGATTAAATTCCGTTGCTGAGTCGCCGGATGGCGGGAGGGTTAACCGAAGTAGGACGGGCCTTTTTTGTCCTGCTTTTCTGATTTTTTCGAAGCCGCTGCGGGTTTACGAATATCCACGACAAGGTTGTAGGTGTAGCTGAATCCTGCTGACGTCAGAGAAAAGACCAGAGACTCAACCACCCAGGCTCGATCCTCACGGGAGCCAAAACCGGAAGTCGACACACTTGCTTCTGCTGTCAGCGGAACATGTTTAGGGCGACATGGCCCCGTAAGCGTCATTTTCTGCTCGTTACGCTTCGCCTGTGTTTTCCTGGAGTTTGCCTGTTGCTCGGCGGTGTTTCTCTCTGACTGGGTATAGGGATTGGTCATCGCCGGGCCGTCATGTTTAACGGAGGAGGTCTTTGTCGTACCGTCCTCCTCGTCGTAATAACGCACGCCGATTTTCTCTTTGGCTTTTCCTCCACTCCCTGTAGCTTTACCTGTCGAACTCCCCCGCTCACCTTCACTGTAGGACCAGTTTGATACTTCATCCGGTGTGATGGTGATCCCGCCAGTCTGTTTCCCTGAAGCCGTTGCCGTGGCACCCTGTAGCAAAAAAAGCCAGTAGCCTCCTGATGGTTTGCTCACTGCGTTGTAGTCACGCGCAAGCCTTGCGAGCAGGTTGGCATCGGATTCCGCAACCTGATCGATATGGCTGATATGAATATCTTTCAGCACGTCGGCCACGCGGGGAATAAGCCCGTTATCGGTGGCCACCGTTTTGACAATATCGGCAAGGCGAAGGTTATCCCAGCTCCGGGTTTTCTGGCTTGTCACATCTCCGGGTTGTTTCTGGGCATTCATCGGCGCGGCGGTTGCATAAAGTTCGATACGCCTTGGTGGGCCGCTGCTCGAGACACCACTGACAACAAACCAGCCTTTATCGATCAGTTGATCATTGAATCCCAGAGCAACCCGAAGCCGGGCACCTTTAGTGGGAAGCGACAGCGTTTCAGAGATGAGACTGATTTTCAGTTCATCGGCTTTCGCTGTTGCCCCACCATAATCCGTCAGGGTCAGTTCACTCAGGCATTGTTGCAGCACCCGGGTTATATCTTTCCCTTCGGCCTGAATGCTGAAGGCCGGCGCATATTCCGGCATCGCTGTCTGATCAGCCATATCAATCCCATAAACTGAATGGCGATTCCGCTACGGGTGTCACCAGATCCGGCAGTGTGATGTACAGGCCGGAAGGATACATAGCCCCCTGATCCGCCAGCCCCTGATTGGCTTCAAGAACCCGAGTCACCGAGTCTGAAAGATTTTCAGTACCGTAATGCACGGCACAAATTGCATCCAGTACATCTCCATCACGGGTTTGATAGATCGTCGGCATAGTGTTTTAGCGTCATCGTCCAGTTTTTGTTTCGGTGACCGCCACCCGGTAAAAACTTACTCGTCGTGTCTGAAAAGTCGGTCACCACCCACCACCCCAGTACATCACCTTCTCCACTGACAAGCTGCTGGGGTTTCGCCTGATCGGCAAGATCAAATAAATCATTCACCCCTTCCACCCCTTTACGGAAAAAGGCGTGAGACTGCCCTTCAAGTCTGACAGTACGCCCGGGTTTTCCGGTGTACTGAAGAAGGTCCTGTTTGCCTATGCGTTCCTGTTCACTCCAGCGCCAGCTGGCCTCACGGGTGAGCTGATGATAAGCCGCTGTATCAATCGAAAAGGCGAAACTCCCCAGCATCATCATCACGCGGGCTTCCTGCCCACCCCGTAATGCGCCCGCACTGCGCTGGCCGGAATCTTCGAATATCGGAATAATTTCACTCACCAGACCAGTCCCCCATCCAGAAGGTTGTTATCACCATTAAAGGCAGAATTGTTTTTCGTCACCGTGGTCACTTCATCCGCAATGGCTTTCTCATCCTGCCCCGGCGCAGCATTAATTTCGAAGTGGTATTCAAATTTGCGGTTATCAGTTAGCTGCCGTGATGGCGGCTGCTTATCCAGTACATCCATTTTTTGAAGCAGACTTTCCCAGTAACCGCCCGTGCTCTCGTCTTTCAAAATGACCGGCTCAGCAGGTGATCTGTCTGTTGCCGTAACATTCCTGTCCTGCTGCACGGCGGGAAGAAGGGAAGCGTTCGGATATTTGTCCCAGGCTCCGGCACTGCTTTCCGGATCCTCTTTAACGGTTTGCGCGACATGGTCCTTGTTTTGCTGTAGCGCCGCATTCCAGTTTAAAAGCGAGTCGCCGCCTTCCGGTGACAGGTATTTATCAAGCGATTTGTTAAATGTCTCATCATCAGAATCAAAGCCAAACAGTCCCCGGGTGGACTCCCAGGAGTGTTTAACCTCTTGCGGCAGGTCAGGACGCTCTTTCAGTTGTTGGTCAAACCATTCCCCCTGTCCATTCTGGCTTGCCCTGAAACGTGCTCTTTCTACCCCATTTGCGGCAAGCGTTTTGAGGACGTCACGCTGGTCATTACGGTCATCCGGCAGCAACCAGGACAGTTTTTTAGCCAGCGCGTAAATAATTTTGCCGACAAAAACCACCCCCTGCCCGAACGACAGAACGCCGGGATAAAGGTCGTTTCGCAGGAAAGTCACAATGCGTTTGATCCCGCCACCTTTGAACCAGTCGGCAAGATCATTCGTCAGATTACGGATATCAGGCGCAAGCTCATTTCCCAGTTGCCCGGAAATTTCAGCAACCGCAGAAGAGAAAACAGTGCGGAGATTATTGATAGCCTGATTCCCTGCAACCGCCCCATCTGCCCCCTCTTTGGTCACAAGGTTGTAGCGCCGCTGTTCGTCCATCAGGTCGCGGTAGCTCCGGCCAGACTGCTTGATAAGCATCAGCAGTTTGCTCGCTTCCCCGTCAAAAAGAGAATCCAGTGCGAAGGAGGCTTTTGACTCGTCCTGAAGGCTGAGCGCCCGTTCAACAATTTTGTCGAACTGCGCCATATCGTTGAGCCCGGCAAAATCCCCCGCTTTGAAACCGAGCGTTTCAAACGCATCCTGCAGCGAGCCCTGCTTACCGTTCTGTTTATACTCCCCGGATTTGTGCAGATACTCTTCAAAGAGATCGCCAATGTTTTCCGCATTCATGTCGTACTGCTTCGCCAGAGAATCCCAGGCATTAAACGTGGCCACGTCCACGCCGTAACTTTTTGCGACATTAGTGCGGGTTGCCGTTTCAGCATTGGTGGCAGCTGGCGCTATCAGTGTGCCAAGAGCTGAAGCCACCACACCGCCACCGCCAATAGCCAGCCCGGATCCAAACATCCCGCCCACCTGCCCGGCGATCCCCAGACCGCGCCGGAACAGACCTTTACCGGCACCTTTGAATGCCTGAATGCGCTGTGCTTTTTGCATCTGTACATTCAGTTTCTGCTGCTCCGCCTCCGTTTTGCGGATTTCCCTGGAAACATCGGTATAGCGGCGCTTCAAATCCCCCAGGCTTTCACCGGCCAGTTTGGCGCGCTTGATTTCTGCTGCCAGTTTAGTCTGATCTTTTGTCAGTCGTTCAGACTGCTTTCCGACATCTTTCAGGCTTTTTTGCAGACCATCTGCAGATCGTTTCCATGAATTATCCAGGTTCCCGCCAAAGGTAATGACGGCCTTAAGGTTCTGGCTTATTCCGCCCACGGTTTATCGTCTCCAGTTCGTCAGTCAAAAAATCAGAGAAAGTGCTGAACGGCATATCAAGGTATTCCGCCATCGGAAAATGCAGCCGCCGCCCCAGAAATCTTATTGCCCGGAGGAGCCCGCCTTCGGTCGCTTCGCGGGCGGGAGCATAAAAACGTTAAAAGCATCCAGCAGCTGTGAATAATCTGCCGCCGTCATCAGCCAGAGATCCTGTTCACTGAGATTGCACAGCAGCGCAATCATGCGGGCTTCTTTCTCTTCTTCGTTGCCGCGGTCTTTGGCATGAGTGATGCGATCGCGAACCAGCGGTTCACGCATGGTGACTTCATCGATCACAACCCCGCTATCAAGTGATACGGGGGAATACAGTTTTATAACGCGGGTTTCACCAGGAAAGCTCATAGGATGCTCCATAAAAAAACGGCCCGCAGGCCGTTACAGTGGTGGGATAACAGTAAAATCAGAGACGCACTTTGGCAGCCAGGCCAGAAAGCACATCAACGCCATTCACCCGGCGGGCGAAACGCTCTGTGTCGATGGCAAACAGTTCGCGCCCGTCCAGTGACTGACGGTAGTAGCTGACGGCAATATCAACCGTCACGGCATTTTCGGAAAGCGTGTCCTTACTGCGCGCATCCGGCGTGACGGTCTGTACAAACCCCTCGATTTCCTCAACCGTACCGCGCGCAGTGCCGTTACCGAGATAGCCCTGATAAGCCGTAAAGCGTGAACGACTGCCGCTGACAAAACCAAAGCTGGCCAGCATATCCGTATCTATCCCATAAAATTTAACCTGACAGGTCAGTGCTTCCATGCCGTCATCAACCGGAGTTGGCGCATCCTGTGCGCCGGTACGCAAATCCGTTTTAACAATAGCCAGAGACGGCGGCGTAAATTCATGCGCCCCCTGAATACGGATCCCCTGCCGGAAGAAGGTCCAGACGCGTAGTGTGTTTTTATCGCTCATGCTGCAAGCATCTCCTCAAGCGCATAGTTATTGTTCACCCGGACGCGCAGGCTGATAAGTTCAGTCGGCGATTTCGGACCAAAGTCATAGTTGATGTACAGGACACCTGACGCCATGGTTTCCGCGGTGTTCAGTTCTTCATCCAGCCAGGCCCGCCCACCGAATATGGCGCCAAGCCCGACCAGTTGCCGCATATAGGCATTGATGGTGCCGATAATGTCATCCGCATTTTCCCGGTCCAGTGGGCGGTCGACATACTCCAGCATGGTTTCCTGAATGCTGTCCTCAATAACATCAGCAGTACGGCGGACAGATTCAAAACGCCACTGAGGATTGGTTGCACACAGGCGGTTCCCCCAGTGTTTAAAACCCGCCCGGCGGATAATGGTGGACACGTTCTGCATGTTGAGCAGGTTTGCATCGCAGTTCTCATCCCCGAGGATAAATTCATCGATCTGCTCAACACCGAGGATGTTGTTGATGTCCTGGTTCGACTTGCTCCACCACCAGCCTTTTTCAAAGTCGATGCGGGCGCGCAACCCGGCAGCAAAGGCAGAGTAAGGGCGATAAACCAGTTGGCCATCTGCATCACTCGCCTGGACCCGCGGGCGCAACAGTTCAGTTCGTGCGCCATAGGACTGGCGACGCTGTACCACTTCCTGCAGCGTCGCACCGGATGAGCAGTCAACATAGGCAACGGCGCGCAATTTCCCGGCCACGGTTTCCAGCCCCTTACCAACCGCATCGTCCTCACTGAATCCCGGCGCAATCACAATACGCGGCTGGTACGTCGTAACAGATTTCGCTGATGACAGGGTGCCGATCCCCTTCAGTACCGCCGCGCGTCGTTTTGCCACATCGTTTTCATCCGCCACACGCACCACCACCGTCAGCGCATTACGCTGATCGTTAATATCAGTCAGTGCCTGTTTAAGCGTACCTTTTTCACCCAGGCGGGATAACAGCGTGGTGCCGATGACCGCCACCGGCGTATTGAGTGGAAAGGGTTCATCTTCACCCCCCGCTAATTGCAGGCTGAAGGGCTGGACAATCCCGTCACCGCGCCCGCTCGCACTGATTTTTACGCCATCAACACCACCGACAGCCTCAGCAACTTCTCCAGGTTTAGCCGTGATAACACCGTGCTCATCACAACCCAGCGTGATTTTCAGTGTCAGCGATTCAGGATCCCAGCTTGCTGACGTCACAACCGCAGCAGGATTTTCGGCTGCCGGCTGTTCGGCCAGCGCAGCGACATTGATGACATTGCCTTCACGCCCCTTAATGGTTGCAGTGAAGTCGATAACGTTATCGAGAATGGGTGTACCGGATGATCCCGATGCGGCTGTTCCCCCCGACGCATCAGGAGCCGTTCCCACCAGGCCGATAATGGCGGTCTGAATCGTGGTAACCGCCACCGTACCCGAGGTGAGTTCAATAGTTTCAACGCCATGTAACTGAGACATGTTTTTTCTCCAGGCATAAAAAAACCTGCCGCAGCAGGTCACATTTTCTGATTTGGTTTATCGGTGAGCCCGCCGCTGTCGCCGCGGTGATCGTGGTTGTTAAAGACTTCACGTATCTTGCTCATGCTGCCGGATTTATCCGTTATCTCCTTTGACGCCCCGATATTCCCTGCAACCGACGTGTCGGCATTAATCTGGGTTTTGCCCTGAACTGTCAGGGTATCGGTAATTTCAACCGGACCATCCAGCGTGCCTTTACCGACAATTTTGTAAGTTCCACCATCAGCCAGCGTAATCGTCAGGGCATGCGCGTTCCTGTCATAACGGATCTCGGTCCCGTCGCTGTAACGGGTAATGTGCTCGCTGTCACTTCCTTCCGGCACCGGCAGCTTTCCCGTGTTCCAGCCGGGAAACACCCGTCCGTTGTTGAGCTCTCCGGCTTCGGACAGGACCGTAACCGCATCCCCCACGGCATAAGGATTTGAATCAGCGCGGTTAGTTCCGGAAAAGCCCTGGCACAACGGCAGCCAGGTCGTGATGATATCCCCCAAATCCACCCGGCATTTTGGGATGCGATCGTGCCTGACGGAGTGGATAACGCCGCGCCGGACAAGGTTCGCCAGTCTGCGCTGCAGGTCGCCTGCTATATCACTCATCGGGCTGAGCCTCCCAGATAAGCTGATAGTCATCCACGTGATTACGGCCCGTATCAGGTGCAGCACCCAGCCAGGCCTGCTTCAGAGGCATGCCATTGTTTGCAAAGGGGTCAGTACCAAATGCAGCCGCCTGGGTGAATGAAATACGCCAGACCAGATAATCATCCATTCGCGGATCAAACTCATCGCGTTCAGCCGTGGTGAATACCGCAGGCTCAATATGGCCCAGACCAAACTGCTGCCCGTCAATCCACTGGGTAATATCGGCCGCAGCGGTTCTGACAAAGATTTCAGGCTGACTCACACCCGACCCGGCGGCATCCACCACCACGAAGAGATCACAGGTTAAATTAACGCTGAGTTGTCCCTCATTTCCTCCGCCCTGTTCCCAGCTGTTAATCGAGAAATACACCGCGGGCGTGATCAGGCCCGAAAAGCGGGGAACATTTCTTTCCGGATACGCACCGGCATCACGCACCCATCCGATTTTTTTTAATGCGTCAGTCACAGCATCGTGATACCGCCCCAGCAACAGTGGCTCGGCCATCGTTCGTTACCTCAGACAGAAATACGGGCTTTTACGCGCCCGCGAATGTCGGTTTCAAAGTGATGCATAAAAATCTCCATCGCTTCCGCAAATGCGTTGTCTTCGATGTAGTTCAGCATCGGTTCGTAGATATCCATTTCTGCTTCGCGTGTCCGGCGGGTCTGGGGATCGCGAATAACCACCGTCCGGCGATTATCCCGTTTTGAACGGGACACCTCCCCGTTTTCAAACGACCGTTCGCTCAGCAGATTACCTTTCGGGGAAAATCCGGCATTTTCTGCCTGGCGGCGCGCTTTAATAAAACGCCCCGTGTTGCGGTCACGCCGGGTATGGTGCGGTCGCAGCCGCCCGTTGATTCGTCCTTTAAGGTCTTTCACCTTAATGGCATTCAGCCCGAACCAGAGCCGGAAGTTATCCAGTTGCGATCCCCTGTCTAGGCGAAAAGACAGCAGACGGCGCCGGACCAGATCCATACTGCGTGGGGCCAGCCCGTCTTTCAGATCCGCCATCGCTTTCTTTCGCAGCGTGGCGGCAGTACGCCTGAGCGCGCGCGAGTATGCTGCACGGAACTGTTTTTGCGTCGCACCGATACTGTCCGCAATTCGCCAGATAACATCCACATCAATATCGACGGGTAAATCCCGCCGCAGTCGAGACTCCCGCGCCATATCAGCTCCATTTATCGATCTGAGGCTGTGTTTTGCCGGGTTCCCCATATGCCAGCGTGACGCGGGTCCGCCCTTCTTCATCCGCGCCGATATGTGTCACCCGGTAAGGGATAGTATTGATAACCACACCGTCATGTTTTTCGAGACCGGAAATATCCGCAGTCATTGCACTGAACGCCGGGGAATGGTTCTGAATCTCCCCGCCGCCCGGTACACCCGACAGCACATCCGGTGATTCAAAAATCACGGTCACCAGACGCGGGCCTTCACCCGTTTGCAGGCATGCAGGGACTTCTTCGGCAAATGCCCGGTTAATCCGGGCATCTGCTTTAGCCAAACGTTCCCGGAACCGGCTCATCAGAACCCCAGGCGGACGGCAACATCAGCAGCATCCGCCTCAGCTGCTCCCCAGGCGGAACCAACAACCGGGTTTGGCGTTGCATCATCGCCTTTTGCCACCGTCAGCTTGCCGCCAGCCAGATACAATTTCTGGCCTGCCGCAATTTCTTCTGCCGCTTTAGGCAGCACAAAAACACCGGCCATATGCAGTGTTCCCCACTCGCCAGCAGGAATATCGTTGTGTGCCACCCCGGCAATTCCGCCGACCGCCACCAGCGCACCGGATGAAACGGCATCAACACCCGCATTGTGATAATCCAGTGTGGTACCGTCCTGCTGATAGTTATTCGCCATGTTTTTTCTCCATAAAAGGAAAAGGCGACCAGCGCCGCCTTCAGGGATAAAAAAAACCGCCAGGCGGCGGTCGTTATTTTTTGGTGACTTTAACCAGCCCGCGCCAGTCAAGCGGGGCCACACCCGCATCAATGCGCACCTTGAAAGCGGCACCGTCCACAGTGAAGCCCTGCTGCTGTTCCAGATATGGCGTGTCGATACCGTCCAGATAGGCCACTTCAATGGTGTCGCGCCCCTGCGCAGCAGTCAGGTAATAATCCGTCGGGCTGCTGTCATCCAGGCGGGCCTCAGAAGCCACTGTCACAAAGTTCTGGATCGGGTTAACGATCCCGCTGTTCGCGTCTGCGCCCGGTACGCTGGCGGATTTAATCAGCTGGTTTGCCCGTGACTCAATTGCCACTGGCGTCAGCATGTAGGCCGGACGAATATTCAGACGACGATCGCCGGATTTTTGCAGCAGCATTGCCTTACGTGCAGTATCCAGCCCTTCAATACTCAGATCGGCTGCAACAAGGTTGCCATGATCGGCGTGGAACAACGGCTTACCGTCCGACATTTTCGGATTGCTGGTCAGTACAGCCCAGACCAGATCGCCGACGGTGGCTCGCGCAGCAAGCCCCATTGCCTGCGGGATACGCGTCAGCATATCCAGGTCGTCGTTGATGATAGTCTGGCGGTCAATGCTGAAAAGCTCACCATAGGTGGCCAGTGCAATCGGCTCACCGCGATCTTTAATGGTGACATATTTATATTCCGCCCCGGCGCGAACCTTACGCAGCGATGCCAGTGATTCCAGGCCAACGCGGTGCGCGGTTTTGAAATCGGTCAGTGTGCCTTTACGGGTCCACTGTTCGAATGTTTCGCTGGCCTCATCCCAGCCAAGCAATGCCGCCTTATGCGCCACATCCATCAGGATATTGCCGAAATCGCTGCTACTGTGGGTGAACGCCAGCCCAACCATCGCCTGTGCGGTACCGACACCAGAAATACCGATACCACGATCCACCAGCGAGGCGCGGGCCAGTTCGCGCAGGGTATACCCGTTGTAGGCGTTATCTTTTTCTGCCTGCGCATAGCCCGCACGGTTCATCACCGCCGCACGAATGGAATCACCAACAATATTCCCGTTACCCGCATGGATGTGAACTGCACCCGGTCCGGCACTCGGGGTCGTCCCTGCCGCCAGCGCATTGAGCAATTTGGTGCGGGCCTGTTCCGCTGAGCAGGAAATATCCGTGATGCATTCTGCTTTCAGCGAGCCGAAAGCAGGAAACGCATCAAACACAGCGGAAACTGCGCTGACTCGTTCAGTATTCGCCGCCTGCATCTGCTGCTGGAGCTGGGCGGCCAGCGCGGTAATGTCGATATTTCCCGCCAGCGGTTGCTGGGCTGGCTGCGGTGTTGTTGGGTTATTTGCGGCCTGCGGAGCCGGATTTTGTGCGGGTTGCGGCTGACTGACAGGAGCTTCGGCGCGCGGCCCAAAAAGGTTGTTAATCTGTTCTGGCATATTCTGGTAATCCTTCAGTTTATTTTGATTCACGCAGGCCGCGGCCTGCAGTTCTGGTTCAAGCGTGTCAGCGAAACCTTTTTCCACCGCCTCCGCGCCATTAAGCCAGGTTTCAGCTTTCAGCATCGCCTCCAGTTCTTCCTGCCCCAGCCCGGTCTTGTTCATGTAGGCACTG
The DNA here is from genome assembly GCF_018919545.1 of Citrobacter sp. S46_ASV_140. Classification (NCBI taxonomy): domain Bacteria; kingdom Pseudomonadati; phylum Pseudomonadota; class Gammaproteobacteria; order Enterobacterales; family Enterobacteriaceae; genus Citrobacter; species Citrobacter sp. S46_ASV_140. The sequence goes on along the minus strand of NZ_JAHLRC010000076.1, from coordinate 1,037 downwards.
AGCATCAGCGCTTCATTACGATCAAGCCAGGCAGCGTAATCACGCATATCATCGGAATCCCCGGCGATCCCGCCCCACGGCTTGTGTACCATCAGCCAGGCGTTTTCCGGCATATGCACCGTGGCACCGGGCAGGCAGACAATCATTGAAGCCATACTGGCAGCCACGCCGTCCACCCAGATATCCAGCTTCGCCTTCAGACGGGACAAGGTGTTAAAGATGGCAAATCCCTGCATCACATCGCCGCCCGGGCTGTGGATATGCAGATCGACGGCGCTGGCCTCAAACACCCCGGCCTCCTTACAGTCGGAGACGAACTGCTGAGCGGTAATCCCCCAGCCGCCGATCACGTCATAGAGAAATATTTCCACACGCCCTGCAGCCAGTGCGCGAATCTCATACCAGCACTGACCATTTGCGGCATCGATACCAGCCACACTGGCGCGGGGGTTAATCATCGTCCCGTGACGGGGCGGGCTTATCATTTGCTGCATCAGGGAGCACTCCTTTATCGTTGGCGGCGTCTGAGTCGAACACCAGCCCGTTTTCTCGGTTGAATTGGGTTTCCCGGAGACGCTGACGTTTCACCTCCTGCGGATTCTGACCACGTGCGCGCGTCCATTCGGCTTCTGTGCCTGCCCCCCCACGGACAATTGCCTTCCAGGCAGCAGCCTCTTTTCCCGGATCAATCCATGGCATGACTGGCCCAAGATAGAGCGCGTTGTAAAGGGATTTTTTGTCGACATCTTTGGGGATGGTAACGCCGCTGAGCAACGCCATTGCCAGCCAGTTTCGGTATACAGGACGGCTTTGCTGCCCAACAAACCACTGCTGCAGCACGTTGTAACCTTCAAAACTCTCTACCAGCTCCTGCCGCTGTGAACTGTAGGTACCGTTGTAATCCCGCGCGATGCTGGAATAACTGCCACGTGTCCCCGCCGCCACAGCGCGCATCTGACCGTTCCTGAACTCATACAGATGAACATTCGGGCGATTCGACTCCACCATGCCCAGATCCTCGCCTGGCTTTAGCTCGT
>NZ_JAHLRC010000075.1:0-16903 GCF_018919545.1 Citrobacter sp. S46_ASV_140 | reverse complement strand
TGATTTTATCCAGCGCCACGCGACCTTTCTCCACGCGCGCTCTGGCACCTTCGTCAATCCACGGCAGGCTGCTACGCAACGCCGCCTGATAATCTTTAGCCTGCTCACGCTGCGCGGCGTTCAGGTTGTACTGTTTACCGTTAAAGGTGACATCACCGGCCTGGGTAATGACCAGGTTGCCGTTCTCACCCTTCACCTGTACCGTTTGTGGACTCAAAATCACATCGTCACGCGGGGTGACGCTGCACTGATAATCAGCATGTGCGGCCATCGCCGTGAACGTTAGGACTGCCGCCAGCAGCGTTTTGCGCATCATATCTTTCCCTCAATACAAATTGGGCCGGCATTTGCCGACCCTTTGCTACTTAGTCCCACCAAATATCGAAAAGTTCGCTGGTGCGCACTTCTTCGAGTTTGTGCTCTTCCAGCCACTTACGCACGATAGCCTGATGTTCTTCGGTGCATTTGCCGATTTCCTGCAGACAGATCAGACCTTCCCAGGCCAGATAGCCGCTGCCGTCAAAGGCCAGCTTGTTCGGTTCGATAACTTCATTGATAAAATCATCAACGATTTGATCGACCTGCTCTCCAGATGTACCTTCCGGGAAACGCCATGCAACCGAAAATCCTACTTCCTGGAATTCGTCGATGTGCATTTTTTTACGCAGACGACGGCTACGGTTCTTTGCCATTATTTCACCCTCTCGAACATTAAGTCCCATACGCCGTGGCCAAGACGATGACCACGTTGTTCAAATTTGGTTACCGGGCGCGATTCCGGGCGCGGTACGTAATCGTTACTCTCTGACTGGTTTTTATACCCGTCAATCGATGACATCACTTCAAGCATGTGCTCCGCATAGGCTTCCCAGTCGGTTGCCATGTGGAACACGCCGCCCAGCTTCAGCTTGCTTAAGATATGCTCAGCAAACGGTACCTGAACGATACGGCGTTTATTATGACGTGCTTTATGCCACGGGTCAGGGAAAAACAGCTGAACCATAGATAAAGAATTGTCAGGAATCATTTTATGCAGGACTTCGACGGCATCATGGCACATGACACGCAGGTTCTCGACGCCCTCCTCATGAGCTGAAGCCAGACACGCGCCAACGCCCGGTGAGTGAACCTCAATGCCGAGGAAATTTTGCTCCGGACGCGCTTTCGCCATCGCCACCAGCGAAGCCCCCATACCAAAACCAATTTCAAGCGTGACTGGCGCATCGCGACCAAACAGCGCAGCGAAATCCACAGGTTCTTCGCTGAACTCAACGCCCATCACCGGCCAGTAGTTTTCCAGCGCGTGTTCCTGCCCTTTCGTCAGTCGCCCCTGGCGACGAACAAAACTACGAATCCGGCGCAGCGGGCGGCCGTTTTCATCAAATTCCGGTGAAATGACGTCGTTCTTCATAAAAGTTTAGTCTGCTGTGTTTGAGTTCTGAAAACGGGCATTATCCAAAGTTAGTTGCCGGATGCAAGTAAAGGAAGAAAGTGAGCAGCGGAAAGTTCCGGTTTACACCCCGTTGCCGCTGTGCTGCAATCTTGCCCCCGGCAATAATGAAACGGTAATCATGCAAGCGTCTCAATTCTCGGCTCAGGTTTTGAGCTGGTACGACAAATACGGGCGGAAAACGCTGCCCTGGCAAATTGATAAGACGCCTTACAAAGTATGGCTCTCTGAGGTGATGCTGCAACAAACTCAGGTTGCGACCGTTATCCCCTACTTTGAGCGCTTTATGGCGCGCTTCCCAACGGTAACGGATTTAGCCCATGCGCCGCTGGATGAAGTCCTGCATTTATGGACCGGGCTGGGCTATTACGCCCGAGCGCGTAATCTGCATAAAGCCGCACAACAGATTGTGACGCTGCACGGCGGCTCATTCCCGCAAACCTTTGATGAAGTGGCCGCCCTGCCAGGCGTCGGACGTTCAACTGCAGGCGCGATCCTTTCGCTCTCCCTGGGTCAGCATTTTCCGATTCTTGACGGTAACGTCAAACGAGTGCTGGCTCGCTGTTATGCTGTAAGCGGCTGGCCGGGTAAAAAAGAGGTCGAAAAGAAACTGTGGGAGTTGAGCGAGCAGGTTACGCCAGCCCATGGGGTTGAGCGGTTTAATCAGGCGATGATGGATTTAGGCGCCATGGTCTGTACGCGCTCAAAACCCAAATGTTCCCTGTGTCCGTTGGAAAATGGCTGTGTGGCGAGCGCCAATGCAAGCTGGGCGCTGTACCCGGGTAAAAAGCCCAAACAGACATTACCAGAACGGACGGGCTATTTTTTACTGATGCAGCATGAAAACGAGGTGTTGCTCACGCAGCGACCACCCAGCGGCTTATGGGGTGGCTTATACTGTTTTCCGCAGTTTGATGATGAGGATGGGCTACGCGACTGGCTGGCGCAACGGCAAATTAACGCAGATAATCTGACCCAACTTAATGCGTTTCGCCATACCTTTAGCCATTTCCACTTAGATATTGTGCCTATGTGGCTTCCCGTGTCCTCATTCACCTCATGCATGGATGAAGGCAACGCGCTCTGGTATAACTTAGCGCAACCGCCGTCGGTCGGACTGGCGGCCCCCGTGGAGCGTTTGTTACAGCAATTACGTGCCGGCACACAGGTTTAACGTACCGGTCGATAAAGAGGATTTTTTATGAGCAGAACGATTTTTTGCACTTTCCTGCAACGCGAAGCAGAAGGACAGGATTTTCAGCTGTACCCGGGCGATCTGGGAAAACGCATCTATAACGAGATTTCTAAAGAAGCATGGGCGCAATGGCAGCATAAACAAACCATGCTGATTAACGAGAAGAAACTCAATATGATGAACGTTGAACACCGTAAGTTACTGGAACAGGAGATGATTAACTTCCTGTTTGAAGGTAAGGATGTGCATATTGAAGGCTATACGCCTGAAGAAAAAAAATAAGCATCGCTTGCTGGCAATCTCGTAGGCCGGATAGGGTGCTTGCACTGCCATCCGGCAAAACGATACAACAACAAACACAACACGCACTCCCGGAATGATGAAAAAATTTCTCGCGCTTGCCGTTATCGCGCCGTTGCTCATCTCCTGTTCCAGTTCGACCAAAAAAGGCGATTCCTATAACGAAGCCTGGGTCAAGGATACCAACGGTTTTGATATTCTGATGGGGCAATTTGCCCATAACATTGAGAATCTGTGGGGATTTAAGGAAGTGCTGATTGCGGGTCCGAAGGACTACGTAAAGTATACCGATCAGTATCAAACCCGCAGCCATATCAATTTTGATGACGGTACGATAACCGTCGAGACCATTGCCGGGACAGATCCCGCCGGACATCTGCGTCTAGCGATTATCAAGACGTTGCTGATGGGCGATGATCCGGGTTCTATCGACCTCTATTCCGATGTCGACGACATTAAGATTTCCAAAGAGCCGTTCCTGTACGGGCAGGTAGTCGATAATACCGGCCAGCCTATTCGTTGGGAGGGACGTGCAACCAACTTTGCCAACTACCTGCTACAAACGCGACTGAAAAAGCGCAGCAATGGCTTGCGTATCATCTATAGCGTGACGATCAATCTGGTCCCAAATCACCTTGATAAGCGCGCGCATAAATACGTCGGCATGGTACGTCAGGCTTCACGTAAGTATGGCGTCGACGAGTCGCTGATTCTGGCCATCATGCAAACCGAATCCTCGTTTAACCCGTATGCGGTCAGCCATGCCGATGCGCTGGGACTCATGCAGGTGGTACAACACAGCGCCGGAAAAGATGTGTTCCGTTCCCAGGGGCGCTCAGGCACGCCAAGCCGTAGCTTCTTGTTTGACCCGGCCAGCAACATTGATACCGGTACTGCCTATCTGGCAATGCTGAATAATGTCTATTTGGGCGGCATTGATAATCCGACCTCGCGTCGCTATGCGGTGATCACCGCGTATAACGGCGGTGCGGGCAGCGTGCTGCGCGTGTTCTCGAACGATAAAATTCAGGCCGCAAACATCATTAACAGCATGTCCCCTGGGGACGTTTATCAAACGCTGACCACCCGACACCCATCTGCTGAATCACGCCGATATCTTTACAAGGTCAATTCCGCACAAAAATCATATCGTCGCCGCTAATGTATCCCTCTCTTGCCCCCTAAAACGGGGGCATGAAGAGGGAAAAACGTTAACTCCATCACTCTTTTGCTTTGCAATCCGAAATTGTTTGCAAATATTTGTCACAGGTAACAAAAAAAGAGTGCCTCTCGTTGATAGAATCACATCATATAGCCACGGCAAATGTGCCTTTTAAAACATTCATCCGCATTACGGTGTGAGGAAATTAACATGAATCTTAAGCTGCAGCTGAAAGTTCTCTCGTTTCTGCAGTTCTGCTTATGGGGTAGTTGGCTCACTACCCTCGGCTCCTATATGTTTGTCACCCTTAAATTTGATGGTGCATCCATTGGCGCGGTGTACAGCTCGCTGGGGATCGCCGCCGTGTTTATGCCTACGCTGTTAGGGATCGTGGCTGACAAATGGATCAGTGCAAAATGGGTGTACACCATTTGTCACCTGGTCGGCGCAGCAACGCTGTTCGCCGCAGCCGAAGTCACCACGCCAGGTGCCATGTTCTTTGTGATCTTGCTTAACTCCCTGGCCTATATGCCAACGTTGGGGTTAATCAACACCATCTCTTACTATCGCCTGCAATCAGCCGGGATGGATATTGTTACAGACTTCCCGCCAATCCGTATCTGGGGCACCATCGGCTTTATTCTGGCGATGTGGGCGGTAAGCTTCTCCGGCTTTGAACTGAGCCATATGCAGCTGTATATCGGCGCGACGCTGTCCGTCGTATTGGCGCTGTTTACCCTGACGCTGCCGCATATCCCGGTCGCCAATCAGCAGAAAAACCAGAGCTGGTCTTCCATGCTGGGCCTGGATGCCTTCGCGTTGTTTAAAAACAAGCGGATGGCGATTTTCTTCATCTTCTCTATGATGCTGGGCGCAGAGCTGCAAATTACCAATATGTTCGGTAATACCTTCCTGCACAGCTTCGATAACAATCCGCTGTTCTCCGGCAGCTTCATCGTTGAACACGCGTCAGTGATGATGTCGATTTCGCAGATCTCCGAGACGCTGTTTATCCTGACCATCCCGTTCTTCTTAAGCCGTTACGGTATTAAGAACGTGATGCTTATCAGTATCGTAGCGTGGATGCTGCGCTTCGGCCTGTTTGCCTACGGCGATCCAACACCGTTTGGTACCGTGCTGCTGGTTCTGTCGATGATTGTTTACGGCTGCGCCTTCGACTTCTTCAACATCTCTGGCTCCGTGTTTGTAGAGAAAGAAGTTCGCCCTGAAATCCGCGCCAGCGCACAAGGCATGTTCCTGATGATGACCAACGGCTTCGGTTGTATTCTGGGCGGTCTGGTGAGCGGTAAAGTAGTTGAACACTATACGCTGAACGGTATTACCGATTGGCAGACCGTGTGGCTGATCTTCGCAGGTTACTCGCTGGTTCTGGCTTTTGCCTTCGTTGCGCTGTTTAAATACAAACACGTACGCGTTCCGGCAGGCGCCCAGACTATCGCGCACTAATCTTTATTGATTAAATAGGGTCACCTGATGGTGGCCCTATTTGGTCAGATGACGCTTACTTCAGAACATATCCATACAGACGTTTAATACCGTCTGCATCCGTTTCACTGTAAACCCCTTGCAGCTCCGGCGAGAAGCCCGGCAGCAGGTTTATGCCCTCTTCCAATGCCAGGAAGTAACGTTGCACCGCCCCGCCCCATACTTCGCCCGGTACCACGCACAGTACGCCCGGAGGATAAGGCAGCGCGCCTTCTGCCGCAATGCGACCTGCGGCATCACAAATACGCACCAGTTCAACATCACCGCGGATAAAGGCGCTGTTAGCATCCTGTGGGTTCATCGCCACGGCAGGCAAACTCTCCTGACGGAACATCGCTTTTTGCAGATCTTTCACATCAAAGCTGACGTACAGTGAGTGCATCTCCTGACACAGTTCACGCAGCGTGTAATCCCGGTAACGTACCGGATACTTGTTGAAGACGGTGGGCAGCACGTTTGCCAGCGGCGTATCGTCCTCAATATGCTGTTCAAACTGCGCCAGCATCACGACCAGTTGCGCCAGTTTCTCAGCGCTTTCTGCCGGGGTCAGCAGGAACAGAATCGAGTTAAGGTCGCATTTCTCCGGCACGATACCGTTTTCACGCAGATAATGCGCCAAAATCGTCGCCGGAATGCCAAACTCAGTATATTGCCCGGTTTGCGCATCAATGCCCGGAGTGGTTAACAGCAGTTTGCAGGGATCGACAAAATACTGGTCGCGTGCATATCCAGAAAAACCATGCCATTTAGCACCAGGTTCAAAGCTAAAGAAGCGACGCTCGCTGGCAATCACCTGTGTCGGATAGCTTTCCCACGGTTTGCCATCCACTACCGGAGGAATAAACGGTTGAAGCAGCTTACAGCGGGTAATAATCGCTTTGCGGGCCTCGATCCCCAGCGTCACACATTCCGCCCATAGCCGACGGCCGCTCTCGCCTTCATGGATTTTGGCGTTAACGTCCAGCGCCGCAAACAACGGGTAAAACGGGCTGGTGGAAGCATGCAGCATAAACGCATTGTTCAGACGCTTATGCGGGCAGAAGCGCGCCTGGCCGCGAATATGGTTATCCTTTTTATGGATCTGCGAGGTTTGCGAGAATCCGGCCTGCTGTTTGTGTACCGACTGAGTGACAAAAATCCCCGGATCGTTAGCATTGAGCTCCAGCAGCAGCGGCGACCCATCGGCCATCATCGGGATAAATTGCTCGTAACCGACCCATGCGGAATCAAACAGAATGTAATCGCACAGGTGACCGATCTTGTCGATCACCTGTCGGGCGTTGTAGATCGTACCGTCATAGGTACCCAACTGAATGATCGCCAGACGGAACGGGCGCGGTTGATCAGCCTTTTGCGGCGCAACTTCTCGAAGTTGCTGGCGCAGATACTCCTCATCAAAGCAGTGCTCATCAATGCCGCCAATAAAGCCAAACGGATTACGCGCCGCTTCCAGATAAACCGGCGTAGCACCCGCCTGGATCAGCGCCCCGTGGTGGTTCGATTTATGATTGTTGCGGTCAAACAGCACCAGATCGCCGCGCGTCAGCAGCGCATTGGTGACCACTTTATTGGCCGCAGAGGTCCCATTCAGCACAAAGTAGGTTTTATCCGCGTGGAAAACTTTCGCAGCAAATTTCTGCGCATGTTTCGCTGATCCTTCATGAATCAACAGATCGCCAAGCTTAACGTCAGCGTTGCACATATCCGCGCGAAACAGATTCTCACCAAAGAACTCATAGAAATGTCGGCCCGCAGGATGCTTCTTAAAAAACTCACCGTGTTGGTGTCCCGGGCAGGCAAACGTGCTGTTCCCCATTTCGACATACTGGGTAAGCGTGTCATAGAACGGCGGCAGCAGCTCTTCCTCATACTGACAGGCAGCAGATTCCAGCTCCAGCCAGTCCTGGGCCTGACCGCGAATTACCGCATTAACGCCCGCAGGCACATTAACATCAGACTCTGCGAACAGAAACACAGGTAGATGAAAACCGGTGCGTTTCAGCAAAGCCAGGATCCCACTGCGGCTGTCCGCAACGGTAATGACGACTGCCGCAACGTCAGTAAAATCGGTACTGTCCAGCGACACCACCTGACGATGGCTGGACAGACGAGAAACCAGTTCACTACTGGCGGCAATTTTCATTGATTTCATAAGCGCAATAACCCGTTTCGGGAAAATCAAAAGTCCCGGACAACGCCGCATGGCTTTGCCCACGAAATGACAGGTCAAACTGGTTACCAGCCCCGACCGCCAGACATCAGTAAAAGCAGATAGCCTCTGATTTTACTGTTATCCTGCAGTGAGCGTGCGCTGCCCTCACCGCATGGTGGGAGCGTAAAGATAAGTCGCGGGAAGGGGCAAACGTCGCGCAAAAAGGCGATGTTGAAGGCGATGTAGGGGGAGTAATATCATCCCAGGCAGCCCCATTCAGACAGGAGAAAATTCGCGCAATCATGGCACCTTTCACTTACAGGCGCAAGATAAAATCCTGTGCGAAAACCTTACAGATAAGCAAGCATTTCGTCTGAAAGTTGCGGCATAATAATGCAATCTGAAACATAATTTCACCCAGCTAATTGCCTTTAGTATCAAGACGATGATGGGTATGCAGGAGCAAATGTGGTAATCGGACCCTTTATTAATGCCAGCGCCATTTTATTTGGTGGCATTCTCGGCGCGCTGCTCAGCCAGCATATACCAGAACGCATTCGGGTCTCCATGACCTCTATTTTCGGGCTGGCCTCGTTAGGGATTGGTATCTTGCTGGTTATCAAATGCGCCAATCTACCGGTGATGGTTCTGGCAACGCTCGTCGGCGCGTTAATTGGCGAGTTTTGTCATCTCGAAAAAGGGATCAATGCCGCGGTAGCCAAAGCGCAGCAGGTTTTCACCCGCTCGGACGCCAACGTTACGCACGAATCCTTTATTCAAAGCTATGTGGCTATCATCGTGCTGTTTTGCGCCAGCGGTACCGGGATCTTCGGTGCGATACATGAAGGGATGACCGGCGACCCGAATATTTTAATCGCCAAGTCATTTTTGGATTTCTTCACGGCCATCATTTTTGCCTGCTCATTAGGAATCGCGGTATCCGCCATTTGCATGCCGATGCTGGCAATCCAGTTAACGCTTGCCACCTGTGCAGCACTGATTTTACCCCTGACGACGCCAGCTATGATGGCCGATTTCAGCGCCGTAGGCGGTCTATTGCTGCTGGCAACCGGTTTGCGTATTTGCGGCATCAAGATGTTTGCGGTTGTGAATATGCTTCCTGCCCTGCTGCTGGCAATGCCGCTTTCCGCCGCCTGGACGGCATTTTTTGGCTGAGAATGCGTGCATTAGCAGCAATGTGGTGATAGATTGTGCAGTCTGCATTGATTTGAAGAAATTTCGTTGACGAAGCGAAGCGAATCGGGTTTAATGCGCCTCGTTGCCCGGATAGCTCAGTCGGTAGAGCAGGGGATTGAAAATCCCCGTGTCCTTGGTTCGATTCCGAGTCCGGGCACCACTTATTCAGAGCTTGTTCGTTAAGAGATAAAATCCTTAACGGGTAAGACAGCAGTCCCCATACGGCATGATGATGGTACTCGTGTTACCACATCAGTTGAAAACGGGACTTAAATCCAGAGAATGCGCATACCATTTTCTGGATTTTTTTATGTCCGCACTTTACCCGTTCAAAAGCCAGTATCTAGCCCTTTCTCTCGTTCTGATCGCTAACGCTGCAACTATTTTCCGGTTCCTCAAATTCACGACAAATTAATGTGATGCTTTCCATGGGAATTGGCTCTTCTGTTAGACCACACCAGGGATGCCCATTTATCGACTGATGAAACCGGCAAAAACGGCACTCACCGAACATTCTGGCCCCCTGATTTTTCTGCATACTCCGAAGATGGGCCAGAAAAACTGTTTTCAGTTGTTCCTCAGAAAAAGCTAATGAATCCCAAGGCTCCTGCAGTGTCTCCTGCATGATGGTATGCATCACTTCACTCGCTTTGGATGTCAGAACCAGATGGACAACCCGTTTATCCTTACCGTCATTTTCTCTTCTAATCCAACCTTCACGCTCTAGTTTATTCAGGGACTGCGATACCGTGCCTTTAGTCAGCCCGAGGTATTCCGTGGTTGCAGCGGGCGTATTGGAATAACCATTGCATCGCGTTAAATAGAAAAGAATCTGAACCCATGTTGTGGGGAGTCCTTTCAGTTGCGGATGGCGATAAAAGCTGCCCATTTGCAGGCTCACCAGGCGTTCAAGAATATCAAAGAGTGTCACAGTAACCTGCCTCTGCTTGCCGGGATACGTGCTGGATAAGCAAACGTCCAGACTTTCTAACGATGGGGATTTACTGTCATCAATAGTATCGATTCAAAACCATATTGACAATATTTTCAGTGTGTGTGTAATATTTAATGGTATCGATTCGATACCATTAAATATTACACAAGGAAAGTCATCATGAGTAAAAAAGCCGTTTTCTTTCATGCAGGTTGCCCGGTATGCGTAGATGCAGAACACCAAATCGCACTGGCACTCGATCCCGCTCAATACACGGTAGAAATCGTTCATCTCGGAAATGATAAAACCCGACTGAATGAGGCCATCGAAGCTGGTGTGCAATCTGTTCCAGCCCTGGTACTGGATGGCGGTATCCCGCTTCACATCAACTTTGGTGCGTTTATTAAAGATCTGCTTTAAGGATAAAAATGAAACGTATTGCGATTGTATTAGCAATGGCTGTCGCCACCTCTGCCGGTGCACATGGCAATGAGCCTCATCAGGGCGGTATTAAAACCAGCGCCGACAAGGCTGTATTGGCTGAGTTTGATATTGTGCACACTAAAGTCACTACCGAAGGGAATGTTGCCACCTTCCATATGGCAGTTTCCGGCAAGGCAGGTAAAAGTAAGCCTGCAGTAACAGGTAAGCTGGCGGGAACGGAAATTTTCTCTTATGTCTGGCCGACAACGATCGATCCGTATGAAGTGGGATTTGAACATAAGGCCGGTATCCTGGCACTGGCGGTAACATCCCATCCTGATCTGGATGATACGCCGCTGTATGATGAAAATGGCGATGGTAACCGCAACAATGATGGCGATCTGTGGCATACCCACTGGGTGGTGCTGAAGCCTAACGAGGTCTGCGGGCCTGACGCACTGGCCGTAGTTGATATTCCTGAGGGACAAAAACCTAGGCTGCCTAAAACCTGGCCTGGCTTGCCGGTACTGTTGGACAGTCCGGGCTGGAATCCTACGCTGACAGGTGAAACTGTAGAAGTGAAAGTTCCGTTCGATAATATTGGCGTGGTCACTGCCAGCCAGTTTGATGGCGTAACTGCCGGGCTACGAGTTAATGCGTCCGTTCATGCGCCGCTACTTTGCGTCGAGGATGTATTTAAAGTGGCCTCTGGCAAGCTGACGCTGCCGGGGAAAGTAAACCAGTAACGGAAATTAACCCGCACCACAGTGCGGGTTCTGGAGTTAACATGAATATCATTCGTCATCCGCGAGCACCAGCATTGACAATTGAACGCTGGTTTAATACGTCACAGCCGATAACCCTGGAATCATTACGCGGCAAGGTCGTGGTAATGGAATCATTTCAGATGCTGTGTCCCGGCTGTGTTTCCCATGGACTGCCGCAGGTTTCACGTGTGTACACCACTTTTCCACAAGATAAGGTTGCCGTTATTGGCCTACATACGGTTTTTGAACATCATGAGGTAATGACTGCACAGGCACTAGAAACCTTTCTATCAGAATACCGCATCCCTTTTCCCGTCGGGGTGGATATGCCGTCTCCTGACAATGATGTCCCCCAGACCATGCTGTCCTACGCTATGCGCGGTACACCTACGTTGACGTTAATTGATCAGCAGGGATACCTACGCCAGCAATATTTTGGTCAGGTAGACGACCTCGCGCTGGGAGCAGAAATCGGGGCGTTATTGAATGAGTCGTTGTCTGTTTCCGAGGACGCGTCTATGGCATCAGGGTGCAGTGATGGGCAGTGTGCACTATAGAGGTCCCGATAGAGATCCTGGCGTTAACCTTTTAGGGCACTCAGTGATAATCCCTGATGAATATTATTATTAATTTTTCATGATTTTATAGCGAAGATCATCAACAAATTTTATATAACCAACTGAATCAGTTGATGATCTTTGGCTGGCTTATTTCCTGTGCTACCGCCCTCGAATGGCATTTTGTTTCAGCAGCGTATAACGATTAAGAAGCTGGTTAAGTCGTATATCGAGCTGCTGATACAAAGCGGGTGATACACTCCCCTGTTTTTTTAATTCCTCATCGATTTGACGCAACAATTCTTCTGTCGGCGGCGTTTGGTCAAGCTGGCGGCGGATAGTGAAAATGGCTGATTTCAACTCCGACCCCGTCAGATATTTACCCTTGCGTTCATCAAGCGCATTTAGCTGGGCGGTTAACGCTTCCAGCCCCTGCTGGGCATGATGCCAGTTTTGCAGAGCACTTTCCGGCAACGCTTCCGTAGTTAACTGTTTCTGTAATCTGCTCGCGATTACTGTCGTCTGCGATTCTTCCGGCCACAGAGTGACTAACTGCTGCGCTAATGATGCAGCGTATTCCCGCGACCACAAAGGTGACAAGCGATGTAAAACGTCCAATTGCCCTTGCGTTGCAGCAATTATATCTTGCTTCTTCCCCTGCAAATCTGAGGACTGCTTCAATGTGGACAATTGTTCAGGCGTCGGCACCTGTGGCAATGGCTTAACCAGTTCATATCCGTCGGCTCGCATAGGGTTGAGACCAAGAAAAGCGCCTGTACTCACCACTGCTGTAACCATGACACCGATAGCAAACCCCAGCCATATCCTTCGGGTTCCATGATTGATTTTGGTCGCTAAAACCGCTGCGCTCGATTGCCCGGACGACGCTGGCTCATTAACCACAAAGACCAGTTGTGGCAAAGACGTCACAACGTTATTTGTTGCATCTGAAGCCGGTATCATCACAATGGCCGATCCCGAATCGGGTTCGGATTTCTCCAGACGCAAAGCTGCATTGTGCATCCAGGTCACGACAGCCTCCAGTTTACTAAGCGCTTTCAACTCAAGCCGTTGCAGCACTTCGCAGGCATGTTTTAAACTCTGTTCAACCCGATACACCATGGATAAATCAGTATATGACAGCGTTAGCGTACGCAATTCTTGCTGTAAACGGGCTGAGAGCCATGCCAACATCTCAACGCGGGCATGAGTTTGCTGTGGCCATATTGCATTCCAGTGGTGCGTCAGTAAGGCCTCCAGGAGTTCCGCGCATTCGGCAAGTCCCACCAGTCCCGCATTACGTATTCTGGCGACGGTGTACCAGGACAGTGTTTGCAGTTCGACGCCGTTATGACGAAACAATGCCAGGCTTAACTGTTCAACTTTTTGCCAGTCAACGTCCGGGCGCGCGGGGTGAGTCAGCTTGCTGATTTCATCGCGTAACAACCCGAACTCCGTGAAAGCACGCGGGTCACCACCGGTGCTGATGCGATACTTATCCATGTCAGTACACTCCAGTCTCAAGCCAACCCTGCCTCTTAAGGTGACGGATAAGAACCCGCCCCTCAGGGGTAAAATCAGTACCATAGCGAACAATGCCAAGGTCTTGCAGTTCAGCATCAATGGAATAACGCAAATGCCCCGGCGTTTCCTGCTCCTGCATCGTTACCTGAATACCTTTTAGCCGCGGTTCATACTTCAACAAAACCTGAGAAAGCGTGCTGATAAGCTGATGTGCCGTACCTGGCATTCCCTGGAGGATTTTGGTCATATCCGGCAGACCGTAATCGGGTAAATGTTTGAGGCTACCGGCACGAGTATTCAAAATGCGCTGCATATTATCCAGGACGGATAAGATGACCTGCGTGTTTTCACTGACCGAGTGCAAAGGGAAACCACCGGAAAAATTACCCAGTAAGATGTCATAAAGAGACGGCTGCTTGACCATTACTCATCCTCCTGCGCCAGGAGTGCCAGAGTCCGGGTATTTAATTCAAGCACACGCGCCTTATCAGGATCGAGATCTTCACGGCGTAATACCACGCGCCATGAATCTTCAGATTGATCGGGAGAAATAAACATCCCTGCCACGGCAACATATTGCGCTTCCTTTTCGAGTGGAAAATCGACAGTAACGCTTTCACCAGGACGTATCAAAACATCTTTCTGGGCCAGTAAATCTGTTTTCACCACCGTGCTATCTTGCACAAATAAAGACTGATAATTAGCCGAGTCAAACGCTTTACGATCTTTGAGTTGGTAAATACGCACAACCGTAGAAAGCGCTATGCCCTGCGCATTTTTATTAGCGCCTTCTCTGGCGGAAAGATCCAAATGCAGCGTTTTAATTTCCTTATAAAAAATAGACTTCGTTAATGACACCGTGCCTTCAGATACTTTTTGTGTCAGACCACACCCAGTGACCACACTGGTCATTCCGGTTATTACGGCAAAATTAATAGCGATAATCGCCAGTCTCATCGGCTTCCCTCCGCTGATCATGTTGACTAAGGCTCTGCCAAAGCCCAAGTTTAATTGTTATAAATTGATTCTTAGCTTCCGGGTTATCCAGACGCAAAACGGCCGTGCGGCCAAGCTGTACTGCCCGTTCACATTTGTTACTGGTAAGTTGAGCATCCGGAAGCGCCGAGCGAGGAATGCGTAATTGCAGCCTTGCATTGACTCTGGCGCCTAAATACACGTGCATCAGCGCGAGAAAATCATGATAAAGCTGGCCGCCCGGTAACCAGTCGCGAACCTCATCGGGAACATCCGTTGTAAGAGTAATAAGCACCTGGCTGTTAATATCTACGGCGCTATGTCCCATCACCGGGCGAGAATGGAGGCTAACGGGTTGCCGCGTACTCATTTTTAACGGCTTATCCTGCAGGATTAAGCGCTTATCATGAGGAGTCACGGTGATATTTGTTGTTGGTGATAATAAAGATACCAGCGCGGATATACCTTCCGCCGTACGCGTTGGCATTCTCATGATTCCCAACAGCGCCAAAAAACGCGATAACGGAGCCTCGGTTTGCGTGGCGCATCCCCGAATGCCCAACCCGGTCAAACCCAGTAAATATTGTGATGTTTCATCTGTAGCGCCTGGGCGGAAGGTGGCCGGATAGCTGTATTTACGCCAGATTCGATAAAACTGCGTAATTAAGCGATGGTTAAAAATATCCAGAAACTCAGCAGCAACGTCCGAACCTTCCTGACGCTGGGCAATATCATCCTGATAGGTTGTCGGCAGCGGCGATTCCACGCCATACAATCCCATAAAAGTGACACGAACCGTTGGTGGAAGTATGGGTTGTAGCGGATCATATTCTGCATTTTTTAGCTCCCCCGCCGGGAACCCCATCCCGGGATGAGGACGAAAACGAATGGTATCGAAGCGCGGACTTTGTTGGCTTCCAGGACTTGGCGCTTGTGGATTCCACTGTTCCAACAACTGGCAGAAACGATAAAAATTAGTACGGGGTAGGTTTTCACCAAGGCTATTTAGCAGCCGGGTAGCCGCTGATTGTGATTCTCTTTCCATCGCAAGCTTTTCCCTGCCGGCTGTATGATTAAAGTAAGCTGATTAAATAAATGAATATCCGCATACAACGCAAAAAAGCGGTTAAGCATTTCACCAAACAGATGAATATCGCCCTCACCGGTAAATCCGTTCTCATCAAGCGTTATTTCGATATCCACCCCACGGAGTAAAAATCCTTTTTCAAAGCGCTGTATTTCATGTTGCTGAACATCCATGATCGCATCCAGACGACGATAATTAAGCTCATCGTCCTGCCAGTTATAGAGGGACAACGTTCCTTTGAGCACTTCTGCGCTGGCCATCATATTCAGAAAGCTGGATCCCAGGTGGCTCAACACTCGCCAGTGAAAACGATCCTCTGCGGGAGGATAAGCAGGTAGTGTCGGCTTACACAGATTGCGCACGGCAATCTGCGTCTGGAGGATCTGCTCGCAGCGATTGAGCAATGAACTCTGCAAAGCTCGCCTGGGTAGTTGACCGTTTGTTCCGGTCACTTTTAATGACAAGGTTTCCTGCTCAGCAAGACGATCCCGCTCCCAGGCATCTCCTCCAAGGATCAACCATGTATCATATAATCCGGATACGCCGCGTCTGACGCGAGTATGGTAATAACGCTCTGGCGCGTTACGGCGCATCATGCCTCCCTTATGGCGAAAACTGGTGAAAGGAGCATAGACGGCGTTATGCGTTCGCTGTGAACCAGAAACCGCATCGACTGCATAAATTTCCGTATGTCCATCCTGCAACCTGCGCGGACGCAGCAAATATTCGCTTTCTAGTCCATTAACCACCAGTGGATCAGCCTCCATAGTGAAGAGATTAATCACCGGAACGCAATGAAGACGAATATTTTCACTCCCCAGAGGAAGCTCAAAATTCCACTGTTGAGTCAGTACCACCTCTATTTCAAAGCAATCTATACCAGCAGGAAACATTATCTTTTCCAGACCGTTAAGATGGACAAACATAAATTTTTCGCGGAACGTAAAATACTCAAGCAATAATTGCCAGCCGCCAAACGCCGTATCGCCTTTTGGCCATAAACTGTCTTCACTGGCAAATCCGCCAGGTGAAAAGTAACCATCCAGTCGAATACGCTCTACGCTTTTGGGGAGCCTCAGATAAAGAGAGGCCAGACGCTTTGTCAAAGCAAGGTGCAGCGCATGGGTCACCGGTGCATCACCACTCAGGTAAAAACTGAGGCGCGTCAGATCAGTTTGCGACCAGTCTATCTGTGGATTGCACTTTATTCGCATACGGATGACCGAGCGTCCGTCAGGTTCCGCATCGATATTCACCGCCGTGACAGACAGCGGATTGAGCGTGACGGGCTGTGTAGTACGATACTGACATACCGTTTTTTTAGGACCGACGGGCTGTGACAATACGCCAAACCGCGCGTTAATCCTCTCGCTCATTTTCAGCACATCAATATCAGGTAAAAGCTCGACAATACTTAAGGAAGGGATGGTACGTAAATAATGAGGCCACAGCAGACTCATCAAACCTTCGGTTAATTCAGGAAGATGATCGTCAATTTTGGCCCGCAATCGCCCCATCGAAAATGCAAAACCTTCAAATAATCGCTCCACATAGGGATCGGGAATACCGGCTTTATCCAGATCCAGCATGGCTGCACGATCCGGATGCGCCTGCGCAAACTCTTTTGCCGCTTCCCTTAAATAACGCATTTCCGCGTCATAATAACGCAGAGTT
>NZ_JAHLRC010000074.1:0-17261 GCF_018919545.1 Citrobacter sp. S46_ASV_140 | reverse complement strand
GACGGTCTTCAAAGCCAGGTGCGACCTTAATAACGTTTGTTTGCTGTAAATCGGAAATAGAACGGTTATCCATGTAGTGATTAACGATGGCAGATGTTTGCACCACGTAATCTTCCTTGATGGCCTTGCCATTTTCTTTATATTCAACAGTGACCTTATTAGCGAACTTTTGATAAAGGCCAAAAATAGGAACCCCATCGTAGGTGGCGAGGGATTCTTTGCCGACGGTATAGGTAATTGGGACTCCTTTTTCACCTTTACCATGAACGGTAACTTTAACATCCGAAATAACGTGACTATCTAATTCAACCAGTGCGGTAAGAGGGGCGTTTCCGTATGGGTCAACGACTATCGCACCCAATTTTCCTGCGGGCTGGGCTGGTTGGAAACCTGCGGCAAATGAATTCCCTGCGGCAAAGCCAAACGTCAGTGCAAGCGTTCCGGCTAGAAGTGTTTTTCGGTACTGTGTAAACATGGATATATCTCCTTATATTATCTTTAAATATAACAGTGCTGAATATATTATGTTTTTACGATGTGAATATAATAAAAAATGGTATTGCTGATGCTAATTTTATGGTGAATATATTAATATTGATGAAATGTATTATTTTGCAGGTGCTAATTTTTATTATTTTGGGGATGGTATGAGTGCGTTATTTTAAGGGCAATATTTATTATTGCGCAGTGTGATCTTGTCGACATTGTTTTATTTTTTATAACGGTGTTAACTATTTGCATAGCTGCTGGTTTATATGATCGAAATCATATATTTGTTTCTGGAATATGCCACTATAGGAGTATGTCAGAATAAGGTTGTGTAAAATTTTAACGTTAAATGTTTAATGATGTTAAATTTTAAGGGTAAAAGAATGTTTATCGCCTGGTACTGGATTGTATTAATTGCACTCGTTGCAGCTGGTTATTATTGCCATATGAAGCGTTATTGTCGGGCATTTCGGCAAGACCGGGATGCATTACTCGAGGCGCGAAACAAACTCTTTCGTCGTTCTGGCGAAGATAACAGCGCGGTTAAGGAACAGGAATAGTCCTTCACGTTCTGCTATGGATGAGCGGATGCTGTAAATTAGCAGGGTGGCATCCGCCCTCTGAATTAGCCGATCCCCATGGACTGGAGGATGACAAGACTTAACCCCATCACCGACATTCCACAAAGTACCCCATAGCTGGGATTATTATTCGGGTCGATCTCTTTTGCCAACGGCATTAGCTCATCGACGGACAGCGCCACCATAATTCCTGCGACTGCTGCCATTATTGCCGCCATCACTACCGGTGAGATCAGGCTTCCCAGAATTAACCACGCCAGTACGCCGCCCAGGATTTCCGCCATGCCCGAGATCCCGGCCCAGAATATCGCCGTCCGTTTGGAGCCCGTGGCTGCATAGACTGGACCCGCAACGGCTAATCCTTCAGGAATATTGTGTAATGCGACGGCAAGGGCAATACCAAAGCCCAGCTCGAGGTTGCTGCTGGCGGTAACAAACGTCGCTATCCCTTCCGGGAAGTTGTGCAGGCTAATGCCGAGCGTTAATAAAATCGCGGTACGTTTAATGGAGCCGGGCAGAGGCCGCGTGGTTTTCTGTACCAGATCCTGAGGGTGCGCGTGCGGCAATAGGCGGTCCAGGCCAAAGTATCCCAGTAAGCCAACGATAAACATTCCGTAGCCCAATACCGGCGACATGCCTTCAGCAGCCAGTGCGGCTGGGAGCATCTCCATCAGTGAGATCAGTAACATAATCCCTGCGGCGAAGCCTAACGAAAAGGCGAGCACGCGGTTGGAGGGTTTTTGCCCTAACACGCCGAGAAATGCGCCGATAAACGTGGCGGCACCTGCCAGTAAAGTCAGAAGTAAAGGTACTGACATCGACAAATAAAACTCCTTATCAATCTGCTGTCCGGATTGGATCGTCAAAATAACTGATGATCTTCATCATGGTTATCTGAGTTCTTCATCAGCCGAATAAGCGTATTGTGGTGGTATCAAAATGACTCCCTCAGTAAGGATATCATCATGTCTTCAACTCGTATGCCAGCATTGTTTTTGGGCCACGGTAGCCCGATGAATGTTCTGGAAGATAACGTTTATACCCGCGCCTGGCAGCAACTGGGGGAAACGTTGCCGCGCCCGAAAGCTATTGTGGTGGTCTCGGCGCATTGGTTCACTCGTGGCACGGGCGTGACGGCGATGGAAGCGCCTAAAACAATCCACGATTTTGGCGGTTTTCCACAGGCGCTGTATGACACCCATTACCCGGCTCCTGGATCACCGGAACTGGCGCAGCATCTGGTTGACTTGCTGGCCCCGGCGCCCGTTACCTTAGACAAAGAGGCGTGGGGTTTTGACCACGGTTCATGGGGCGTGCTGATCAAGATGTACCCGCATGCGGATATTCCGATGGTGCAGCTGAGCATTGACAGTACCAAACCTGCAGCCTGGCATTTTGAAATTGGCCGCAAGCTGGCGGCACTGCGTGATGAGGGCATTATGCTGGTAGCCAGCGGTAACGTGGTGCATAACCTGCGCACTGCGCGTTGGCACGGTGAGAACACGCCATATCCGTGGGCGACCTCATTCAACGAATATGTTAAAGCAAACCTGACATGGCAGGGACCGGTTGAACAGCACCCGCTGGTGAACTATCTCGATCATGAAGGGGGATCGTTATCGAACCCGACACCGGATCACTATCTGCCGCTGCTGTATGTATTAGGTGCCTGGGATGGCAAAGAGCCGGTGACTATTCCTGTTGACGGTATTGAGATGGGAAGTTTGAGTATGTTGTCGGTGCAGGTCGGATGATAAATGCGCCCGATGGCGCTGCGCTTATCGAGCCTACAGTTCGTGCTGTAGGCCGGGTAAGACGCAGCCACCACCCGGCACTCTCAGTCATTCGACAAAAATATGCGGATAGAAACGCGAGAGATCCTGCGTGATCAACGCGCGGTCTTCGCGAATGCCGATGCCAGCTGGTTGATCGTTGATTAGCCAGCTGCCGATCAACATATAGCTGTCGCCAAACTTCGGTAGCTGGTGGAATTGCTGCACGATCATACCTTCTTCGCCGTACGGCCCTTCCACTGCTTCGATCGTTTTACCGTTTTCGATAATGGAAACGTTCGCGCCTTCACGTGAGAAGATCGGCTTTACGACGAATTTATCCATCTGAGGATAGTCATCTTCGGCGAAATACGCAGGCAGCAGATTCGGATGATCCGGGAACATTTCCCACAACAGCGGTAATAACGCTTTGTTGGAGATGATGCTCTTCCAGGCTGGTTCCAGCCAGCGAACGCCAGCGTCTTCCAGCTTGGTGGAGAACATTTCGCGCAGCATGAATTCCCACGGATAGAGCTTGAACAGGTTAGCTATGACCTGATCTTGCATATCCGTGAACTGACCTTTTTCACCAAGACCAATATCTTCGACATAGAGGAATTCAGTGGCGATTTCAGCTTCGGCAGCGCAATCCTGCAGATACTGGATCGTTCCGCGGTCTTCCACCGTATCGCGACAACAGGTCAGATGTAGCAACTGAAAACCATACTGCTCACGCAGCTCGGCGAAACGCTCGATCAGCTTTTCCTGCAGACTGTTGAATTGATCGCTGCCTTCCGGCAGGTTGCCTGCATTGAGTTGGTCCTCCAGCCAGATCCACTGGAAAAACGCAGCTTCGTACAGTGAGGTTGGCGTATCGGCGTTGTTTTCTAACAGCTTAGGCTCGCCCGTACCGTCCCACGCCAGATCGAGACGCGAATAGAGCGACGGCTGCTGTGTCTGCCAGGACTGGCGGACAAAGCCCCAGGTATGCTTCGGAATGCGAAACTTGGTCATCAGCTCATCGCTGGCGATGACCCTTTCCACCACTTTGAGACACATTTGATGCAGCTCTGCGGTGACCTCTTCCAGCTTTTCGACCTGAGCAAGCGTGAGCTTATAATACGCATCCTCACACCAGTACGGCTCGCCGTACATAGTGTGAAAGTTGAAACCGTATTCGGTGGCTTTATCGCGCCAGTCCGGGCGCTCAACAATACTGACTCTTTCCATGACGATCAGCCGCCCATTGAACGAGTGGTAGTACCGCTTGCGCTACGCTGCATGGTGCTCTGTTTAGCCACAGATTCGCCAAATCCGCCGCGGGTTACGGTAGAGGTGGTAGCCGGTTTCGGCGCCATGGCGGTTTTCGGTACGGTCATGGTGCGACCCGGCGTTGCGGCGCCGTAGTTTTTGCCGCCGGCATCCGTATATTTGCCGTATGCCGGGCTGGCCGGATTTTTCGAGCTGAACAGCGGCTGCTGAGCGCCCATACCGCCACCCATCATGCGGCCCATCATATAGCCTGCCATTAGCGGCATCCAGAAGCTGCCGCTGCTTTGATTCTGCGCCTGAGCCTGGCCTTCACCGGTCGGCGCCATGCCCGCTTGTGCAGGTGCCTGTTGGCACTGGCCTTCGCCGAATTCAGCGATACAGTCTTCGCGAGTGGCGTATTTTGGCGCGGTGCGTTCAGCTTCTTTCAGCGCATTGTTAAACGCGGTGGTACATTCGGCGCTTTTACCCGGATTAGCTGCAGAGCAGTCGTCCGCGTTCTGATAAAGCGAAACCGTTTCGTCACTCTTTTCACAGCCCGCGAGCATAAAAACAGCGGTAACTGCCAGAGCGACAGGAGTCAGGTGGCGCGCGCTCCAGCTTTTGCGGAACGAGGCGTGATGTATAGATTTTGTCCGTTTCATTTATGTCTTCCAGGACCCAGTGGTAACTCTGCTCAGAATAGAGGATGACTGGTCGAAATTGAAGCGGGAAGAGGCGAGAATGCGGAAGAAGGGGCGGATCTTTACGTTGCCTTACGTTCAGACGGGGCCGAAGCCCCGTCATCAGCATCAGTTACGGAACGGGTTGTTACCGTTGCTGCTGGTTGAACGTGCAGCCGTTGGTTGAGCCGCAGGCATATTGCCGTTGCTGTTAAAGTCATTCACAGCGGCATCTTGCTGCGGATTTTGCGGCGCTACGTTATCCGGAGAAGTCGGAATCGGTTTACCCAGCGTATTATTCAGCGCCACCAGATCCTGCTCGTTCAGCGTACCGAGCGCAGATTTGACGTTAAGCTGGTTGATAAGATAGGTATAACGCGCATTCGCCAGTTGCTGCTTGGCGTTGTACAGCGTGGTGGTGGCATCCAACACATCCACGATGGTACGGGTACCTACGGAATAGCCTGCTTCCATCGCATCTAAAGAGCTTTGGGCAGAGACAACCGCTTGTTTGTACGCATTAATGCTACTGATGGAAGCATTAATGTTGTTGAACGAAGAACGCACGGTTTGCACCACGCTGCGGTGCGCGCTTTCCAGTTGTTCGCTCGCGCCAACAAAGTTGTACTGCGCTTGTTTCACCTGCGAGTTAACCATCCCACCCTGGTACAGCGGCAGCGAGAAGTTCAGACCGATTTTGTTCTGGCCCATGTTGCTGTCGTCGTACTGGGAGGTGTTGGTTTTCGACCCGTTGTAGGAGGTGTCAGAAACGCCGGTAGAGGCGGTCAAACCCAGCGTCGGTAAGTGACCATCCTGCGCCAGACGAATCTGTTCACGCGCCAGATCCTGGCTCAAACGCGCCTGCAATAATGAGAGGTTGCGGTTTTCTGCTTCTTTCAGCAGCGCGTTCACCGCTTGCGGTTTGTTGGTTTTAAAGCCATCAACGTTCAGCGAAGCCAGTTCCGGGTAGTAGTTACCGGTCACCTGGCGCAGCTGTTCTACCGCGTTGTCGAGATTGTTACGCGCGGTAACTTCGTTCGCCAGTACGGTATCGTATTGTGAACGGGCGTTCTGTACGTCAGTGATGGCGACCAGGCCCACGTTAAAACGCTGTGTGGTCTGATCTAACTGACGATAGACCGCATCTTTCTGTGCCTGAGTGTAAGACAGCACGTCAATCGCGTTCAGTACGTTAAAATAAGCGGTAGCGGTATTCAGGATCAGCGTTTGCTGATCGGTCTGATACGTTACGTCCTGGATGCCTGCTGATTTTTCTTGCAGCGTCAGGGCACGCCATTTAGACATGTCGAACAGCGTCTGAGTCAATTGTAATGACGCGCTGGTTGCGTTGGAGTTGACGCCATTTGCATCACGGTAGCCATTGCTGTAGGTGTAATCGGCACCTAAACCTAGTTGCGGCAGTAATGGGCTACGCGCTTCGTTAATTTTTTCGAATGCAGCATCGCGATCGGCGGCGGATTTACGCAATTCCGGGTTGCTCAGGCGTGCTTGCTGATAAACCTGCATCAGGTTTTCTGCCTGGCTCAAAGTAGTGAACCCCGACAGGCTCAGGCCGATAAGGATGGGGAGCAATTTCTTCATTTGCATTCCTTGTTGTGAAGCAGTATTTAGCGCTGATCAAATTGTAAAAATATTTGCTGATTCTAGCAGAATCCGCCACTTCAAAAAGTTGGCGTTACGTGCCATACGGCGTTAATTTGCATCAATTTAACACAAGGGCGTTCAAACATCAGTCAAACGACCTTGAAATTCACATTTTAATCACTATTGGTTTCAGGACAGCACAATGCGTAAACCAGACAACTTGCCAATGACTTTCACTAAAAATGATGTAGAAATTATTGCACGAGAAACGCTATACCGCGGTTTTTTTTCACTGGATCTTTATCGGTTCCGCCATCGCCTGTTTAACGGCGGTATGAGTGGTGAGGTAAAGCGCGAAATTTTTGAGCGCGGACACGCGGCAGTCTTGCTACCCTTTGACCCTGAGCGGGACGAAGTTGTTCTGGTCGAGCAGATCCGTATCGCAGCGTTTGATACCAGCGAAAGCCCGTGGCTCCTGGAAATGGTGGCCGGAATGATTGAAGAGGGCGAAACCGTTGAGGATGTGGCTCGTCGTGAAGCGATGGAGGAGGCTGGGCTGGAAGTTAAACGTACCAAGCCCGTTCTGAGCTATCTGGCAAGCCCTGGCGGCACCAGTGAGCGCCTGTCTATTTTAGTTGGCGAAGTGGACGCCACGACCGCGAGCGGGATCCACGGTCTGGCTGATGAAAACGAAGATATTCGTGTTCATGTGGTGAGCCGGGAGCAGGCTTATCAATGGGTTGAAGAGGGGAAAATCGACAACGCGGCTTCTGTCATCGCCTTGCAATGGTTACAGCTGCACTATCAAGAGTTAAAAACTGAGTGGAAAAAATGAAGCGTTACACACCTGACTTCCCTGAAATGATGCGCCTGTGCGAAACCAACTATTCGCAATTGCGCCGTCTGCTGCCGCGTAATGACGCAGCCGATGAAACAGTGAGCTATCAGGTCGCAAACGCACAATATCGGTTAACGATCGTTGAATCGACCCGATACACTACGCTTGTCGCGATCGAACAAACGGCACCCGCGGTCACTTACTGGAGCCTGCCGTCATTGACAGTCCGCCTGTATCATGACGCGAGGGTGGCTGAAGTGTGTTCGAGTCAGCAGATCTTTCGCTTCAAAGCGCGGTATGATTATCCAAATAAAAAGTTGCATCAACGCGACGAAAAGCATCAAATTAATCAGTTTCTGGCCGACTGGTTACGGTACTGTTTAGCACATGGAGCGATGGCGATTCCGGTTTATTAGCGTCGTGAAACCTAAGGACACCATTTGGAAAGCCTGTTAACCCTTCCTTTGGCTGGTGAGGCCAGAGTCAGGATCTTACAAATTACAGACACTCACCTGTTTGCCGAAAAGCATGAAACGCTGCTGGGTGTAAACACCTGGGACAGCTATCAATCCGTACTGGATGCAATACATGCAGAGTCGCCTGAATACGATCTGATCGTCGCGACTGGTGATTTGGCGCAGGACCAATCCGCTGCGGCCTATCAGCATTTTGCTGAGGGCATCGCAAGCTTTCGTGCGCCCTGCGTTTGGCTACCGGGCAATCACGATTTTCAGCCGGCAATGTACAGCGCGCTACAGGACGCGGGGATCTCACCCGCTAAACGCGTCTTTATTGGTGAACAGTGGCAAATCCTGTTGCTGGACAGCCAGGTGTTCGGCGTTCCCCACGGTGAATTAAGCGAATTTCAGCTCGAATGGCTGGAACGTAAACTTGCCGATGCGCCTGAGCGCAATACTTTGCTGCTTCTGCATCATCATCCTCTGCCGGCAGGCTGTAGCTGGCTCGATCAGCATAGCCTGCGTAATGCCGCAGAGCTGGATAACGTGCTGGTGAATTATCCTCGTGCCAAGTATTTGTTGTGTGGGCATATTCATCAGGAACTGGATTTGGACTGGAACGGACGCCGCCTGCTGGCGACGCCGTCGACCTGTGTGCAGTTTAAGCCACACTGTTCCAACTTCACGTTAGATACCATCAGCCCCGGCTGGCGGACGTTGGAGCTTTTTGCTGACGGGACGTTGCAGACTCAGGTACGCCGTCTGCAGGGTAATCGGTTCCACCCTGATACCGCTTCAGAAGGCTACTGATGTCTACGCTTCTTTATCTTCACGGATTTAATAGTTCTCCTCGTTCGGCGAAGGCATGTTTGCTGAAAAACTGGCTGGCGGAGCATCATCCGCACGTTGAGATGATCGTACCCCAACTGCCACCGTATCCGGCCCAGGCCGCAGAGATGCTGGAATCGATCATTCTTGAACATGGCGGAGAGTCGCTGGGAATTGTCGGTTCCTCACTAGGAGGCTATTACGCCACCTGGCTGTCGCAATGTTTTATGCTGCCCGCGGTGGTGGTGAACCCTGCTGTCCGACCTTATGAACTGCTGGTCGACTATCTCGGTCAAAACGAGAACCCCTACACGGGGCAGCAATATGTGCTAGAGTCACGCCATATTTACGATCTTAAAGTCATGCAGATTGACCCGCTGGAAGCGCCGGATTTGATCTGGCTGCTTCAACAAACGGGCGATGAAGTGTTGGACTACCGCCAGGCGGTGGCGTATTACGCCTCCTGCCGCCAGACAGTTATTGAGGGCGGAAACCACGCATTCACGGGCTTCGAAGATTATTTCAACCCGATTGTCGATTTCCTTGGACTGCACAGTTTCTGACGATCAATTCGAATTGCTTATTTAAACCATGACGCAAACTTATAACGCTGATGCCATTGAGGTACTCACTGGGCTTGAGCCGGTACGCCGTCGCCCGGGGATGTACACCGATACAACCCGTCCGAACCATCTTGGACAGGAAGTGATTGATAACAGTGTGGATGAAGCACTGGCGGGCCACGCAAAACGCGTGGACGTGATTTTACATGCCGACCAGTCTCTGGAAGTTATTGATGATGGCCGCGGCATGCCGGTAGACATTCACCCTGAAGAGGGCGTTCCGGCGGTAGAGCTGATCCTCTGTCGTCTGCACGCGGGCGGTAAGTTCTCCAACAAAAACTATCAGTTCTCTGGTGGTTTACATGGGGTGGGGATCTCCGTGGTCAACGCCCTGTCGAAGCGTGTGGAAGTGAATGTGCGCCGCGACGGGCAGGTGTACAACATCGCGTTTGAGAACGGCGATAAGGTGCAAGATTTACAGGTTGTCGGTACCTGCGGTAAACGCAATACCGGAACCAGCGTGCACTTCTGGCCGGATGAAAGCTTCTTTGACAGCCCGCGTTTTTCCGTTTCGCGCTTAACGCACGTACTGAAAGCCAAAGCTGTGCTGTGCCCAGGCGTTGAGATCACCTTTAAGGATGAGGTCAATAACAGTGAACAGCGCTGGTGCTACCAGGATGGCCTGAATGACTATCTGAGCGAAGCGGTAAATGGCCTGCCGACGCTGCCGGAAAAACCGTTTATCGGTAATTTCAGCGGTGAAACAGAAACCGTGGACTGGGCGCTGCTCTGGCTGCCGGAAGGCGGCGAGCTGCTGACTGAAAGCTATGTGAACCTGATCCCAACCATGCAGGGCGGTACGCACGTTAACGGCCTGCGCCAGGGTTTGCTGGATGCAATGCGCGAGTTCTGTGAATACCGCAATATTCTGCCGCGCGGTGTGAAGCTGTCGGCGGAAGATATCTGGGATCGCTGTGCTTACGTGCTGTCAGTAAAAATGCAGGATCCGCAGTTTGCCGGACAAACCAAAGAGCGCCTCTCTTCGCGGCAGTGCGCGGCATTCGTCTCTGGCGTGGTGAAAGATGCTTTCAGCCTGTGGCTGAACCAGAACGTGCAATCAGCCGAACTGCTGGCTGAGATGGCGATTTCCAGCGCCCAGCGTCGTCTGCGGGCGGCGAAAAAAGTGGTGCGTAAAAAGTTGACCAGCGGTCCGGCGTTGCCGGGGAAACTGGCGGACTGTACCGCACAGGATCTTAATCGCACCGAACTGTTCCTCGTCGAAGGTGACTCGGCGGGCGGATCGGCTAAACAGGCGCGCGATCGTGAATATCAGGCGATCATGCCGCTGAAAGGTAAGATCCTCAACACCTGGGAAGTTTCTTCCGATGAAGTGTTGGCCTCGCAGGAAGTTCACGATATTTCGGTGGCGATCGGCATCGATCCGGATAGTGATGATCTGAGCCAGCTGCGCTACGGTAAGATCTGTATTCTGGCGGATGCGGACTCCGATGGTTTGCATATCGCCACGCTGCTGTGCGCGCTGTTTGTGAAACACTTCCGTACGCTGGTGAAACACGGTCACGTCTATGTGGCGCTGCCGCCGTTATACCGTATCGACCTCGGTAAAGAGGTGTATTACGCGCTGACGGAAGAAGAGAAAGCGGGCGTGCTGGAGCAGTTAAAACGCAAGAAAGGCAAGCCGAACGTGCAGCGCTTTAAAGGTCTGGGTGAAATGAACCCGATGCAGCTGCGTGAAACCACGCTGGATCCGAATACCCGCCGCCTGGTGCAGCTCATCATCGATGACGAAGACGATCAGCGTACCAACGCAATGATGGATATGCTGCTGGCCAAGAAGCGTTCTGAAGATCGCCGTAACTGGTTGCAGGAGAAAGGCGACCTGGCGGATCTCGAAGGGTAATTGACCGTGAATGCCTGGTGGCGCTGGGCTTACCAGGCCTGAGGATTGCAATATAAGCCGGATACGTCTGTTTATGGCGTTATCCGGCAAATCGACAATCTTAAATGCCAGACTCCAGAATACGAATACTCATGTCCAGCACGTCGCCTTTCACGGCTTCGCTATAGGCTTTCATATGCGGTGTCTGCAAATGCGCTTCAAGATGCGCAATGCTTTCCCACTGTTCAACCATCACGATTGAGTCCGGGGCTGTGGTCTGAAAACTGACGCCAGCAGCATGATCGACCATCGGCGCGTAGCCGTGGCAGCCTTCTTCTTTCAATACGGTTGGAACGATTTTAGCGAATTGATCCAGTACCGCCTGGCGGTGATGTTGACCTGGACGTGTACGGATTTCTGCAATAACGGTAAGCATGGTTAACTCCTTCTAATTCCAGGTTACCAGTTAACCAAAAATTTCGTTCAGATGCTTGCGATATTCTGCGATATAACGCGGGACGTCCGGCATTTTAATCACGTCATTGGTGATAAAGGTCGGCAGCGCTTCCATTCCCAGGAACTGGTTTGCTTTATGGAACGGGAGATAAACGCCATCAACGCCAACGCCATGGAAGAACTGATCTTTTTCAGTAAAAGCTTCCATCGGTGCGTTCCAGGTCAGTGACAGCATGTATTTTTTGCCCTGAATCAGCCCACCGGAGCCGTATTTTTTAGACGCATCTGAACGCGTGCGACCATCGCTGGCGTACAGCGTACCGTGACCTTCGGTAAACACGTCATCAATGTATTTTTTCACGGTCCACGGCGCACCCATCCACCAGCCAGGCATTTGCCAGATAACCACATCGGCCCAGACGAAGTTCTGTACTTCATCAGGAATGTCATAGTCGCTGTCGGCGCGCACGATTTTAACATCATGCCCGAGGTCGCGCAGAAGGCCATCCGCGACCTCGGTCAGGGTGTCGTTTAACTGACCGTTGGAGTGGGCGAATTTTTTCGCACCATTGATAATCAGAATGTTGCTCATTTTGTGTCCTCAGGGAAATACCTTTGAAGACGATTTTACCCCTACCAGCGACGCGGTGAAATTAGCAAAATGTGCAAAGTCTTTTGCTATTTGAGCAATAATAACGCAATTACCAACTGACCTTCGCTTCAAAGCCACCTTGCGGAGCGTTGCCAAACGAGGCTGACATTCCATGCAATATTGCGATACGGCGGACAATCGATAGGCCAAGACCGCTGCCGGTCACGCTTTGTCCCGGTGGACGATAAAAGCGTTCCCCGATGTGCGTCAGGACCTCTGGCGCAACGCCAGGACCATTATCCTTGACGCTAAAATTACGGGCGTTGAGCGTCACTTCCACAATGCTACCCCGCGGGCTGTAGCGGATCGCATTATCCAGCAGATTTCGTACCATCAGGCTCAGTAACAGCGGCTGTCCTGTGCGCATGATGTTATGCGCGTTAATCTGCAAACGCACGTCGATGTGCGCCTGCTGGGCTGGATGGTAGATATCCATCACCGCGGATTGCAAAAGCTCCTCCAGCGAGATTTTCGCCACATCCTGAAGATTGTCGAGGGAGTCGAGGCGTGAAAGCGTCAGTAACTGATCGACCAGTCGGGTGGCGCGTTCAATTCCCGCATGCAACTGTACCAGCGCTTTTTCCCGCGTTTGCGGGTCGTCGTCTGACAGTTGCACCACTTCCGTTTGTACTTTAAGCGCGGTCAACGGGCTGCGCAGCTCGTGGGCAGCATCAGAAGTGAAGCGCCGTTCGCGGACCATCATGGAATGGGTGCGGGTAAACAACTGATTGAGCGATTCAACCAACGGGCGCACTTCGCTAGGTACACCTTTCGGATCGAGCGGCTCTTCCGATTCCGGTGAGCGCCAGCGCAGAGCCTGCGCCAGTTTTTTCAGCGGCCTGAGTTCACGGCTAATCATGACCACCAGGATTAGCAACATCAGCGGCAGCGCAATCAACCACGGTGTTAACTGGGCGGTGACGATCGACAGCGCCATATCCTCTCGATACTCCCACTCCTGGCCTACCACAATGCGGTATTTGCCGTCAGCGGAATTCAGCCACAGAAAACGCCATGCGTCGTTGTCCCCCTTGAGTTGGCCATCGGTAAAGCCTTCGCGGGTGTAGCTGTAGGGAATGTCCTGGCCGTTGTCGCCATCGTGCAATACCATTTTGCCGTCGATGGTGAAGATGGCAAACGTCAGCGCGTCGTCATCAATATGGCCGTGCTTGAGCTTCTTCGGCGTGCGAGCCATATTGCTTGAGGTGGTGACGTCGCTGATATCCAACGTGCTAAGCCGCTTGGCGAACAACATCAGTTGGGTATCAAACAGCTCATCGACATTGTCGGTGGTCTGCTTCCAGGCTACAAAGCTCGAAACGGCCCAGGTCGCTGATGCCAAAATCAGAAAAATAAGCGTTAGCCTGACGCGCAGGCTGAGGCGTTGTGTGAGTTTCATGCGTCACCCAAGGTGTAGCCAATGCCATGCACGGTACGGATAAAGTCGCTGCCGAGCTTACGGCGTAAGTGATGGACGTGTACCTCAATCGCATTGCTGGAGACGGTTTCGTCCCAGGTATACAGTTTTTCTTCAATCAGTTTGCGGGGCAGGACGCGACCCTTATTGCGCATCAGCAGCTCCAGTAGAGCGAACTCTTTGGGTTTGAGAGACAAAGGCTCATCTGCCGACGTGGCAACCAGCGCGCCGGGATCGAGCGTCACCTGACCATGGCGCAATATGTTGCTCGCCTGGCCGCTGGCACGGCGCACCAGTGCCTCCAGTCTGGCGGCAACTTCGATCAGCGCAAAGGGTTTGCACAGATAGTCATCCGCGCCGAGACGCAGACCCTCAACGCGTTCCGCCAGCGCGTCGCGAGCGGTCAGAATCAGCACTGGCTCCTGCTTCCCGTTGGCTCGCCATTCGCGCAAGATGTCCCGTCCGTCGATGCCTGGCAGCGTCAGGTCGAGGATCACCGCATCATAAGGGGCGCTGTAGAGCGCTTCTTTCCCCTGGCGACCCTCGGTAAACCAGTCGATGCTGAAACCCATTTTACTCAGACCTGTTTTCAGGCCGTCGCCGATCAACGTGTCATCTTCGATCAGTAAAATACGCATATGTTCTTCCCTGCAGCCGCTCTCATTAGCGTCAGTAAACCTTGTGACTACAGCCTCTGTACAGCAAAAAAAGTATCTTTTTTTGCCTTAAGAACTTGTTAAGGATTAACTTATTTAATAGTCGTAAACCAAAATGAAAGGGAGACATGACGATGAAAAAATTAGCTGCAATGGTTGCCGTAATGGCACTGTGTTCCGCACCTGTTCTGGCAGCGCAGCAGGGCGGTTTCTCTGGACCGACAACCACCACGCAAAGCCAAAATGGCGGATTTGTCGGCCCGAATGGTAGCAGCGCGACGGTAGAAAGCGCCAAATCACTGCGTGATGACACTTGGGTTACCCTGCGCGGGAACATCGTTGAGCGTATTTCCGACGACCTGTATGTGTTTAAAGATGCGACCGGCACGGTGAATGTGGATATCGACCACAAGCGCTGGAACGGCGTAACCGTCACACCGCAGGATGTGGTTGAAATCCAGGGTGAAGTGGATAAAGACTGGAACTCCGTTGAAATCGACGTGAAACAGATTACCAAAGTTGCCAAATAATCCCCATCAGGGCCGCACTCGTGGCCCTTTTCTTTGTGACTCAACACGCCAGATAGGGTAGTATCTGCGGCAATATTGCCCTTCAATAGAGGGGTACAAAGTTGAGGAACCACGATTAATGAGCGATATGGCAGAGCGCCTGGCGCTGCATGAATTCACGGAAACCGCCTATCTGAACTACTCCATGTACGTCATCATGGACAGGGCGTTGCCGTTTATTGGCGATGGTTTGAAACCCGTTCAGCGTCGCATCGTGTACGCGATGTCCGAACTGGGGCTGAATGCCAGCGCCAAATTTAAAAAATCCGCCCGTACCGTCGGTGACGTACTGGGTAAATACCACCCACACGGCGACAGCGCTTGTTATGAAGCGATGGTGCTGATGGCGCAGCCGTTCTCTTACCGTTATCCGCTGGTCGACGGGCAGGGGAACTGGGGGGCGCCGGACGATCCGAAATCCTTCGCGGCGATGCGTTATACCGAATCCCGCCTGTCTAAATATGCGGAAGTTCTGCTGGGTGAACTCGGCCAGGGAACGTCGGACTGGGTGCCAAACTTCGACGGCACCATGCAGGAGCCGAAGATGCTGCCTGCGCGTCTGCCAAATATTCTGTTGAACGGCACGACCGGTATTGCCGTTGGTATGGCGACGGACATTCCGCCACACAACCTGCGTGAAGTGGCGAAAGCGGCGATTACCCTGATTGAGCAGCCGAAAACGACGCTGGATCAGTTGCTGGACATCGTGCAGGGGCCGGATTACCCGACCGAAGCGGAGATCATTACCTCGCGGTCGGAGATTCGTAAGATTTACGAAAACGGACGCGGCTCCGTACGTATGCGCGCGGTATGGACGAAAGAAGACGGCGCGGTGGTGATTTCCGCGCTGCCGCATCAGGTTTCCGGGGCAAAAGTGCTGGAGCAGATCGCCGCTCAAATGCGCAATAAAAAGCTGCCGATGGTAGACGACCTGCGCGACGAATCGGATCACGAAAACCCGACCCGTCTGGTGATTGTCCCGCGCTCCAATCGTGTGGATATGGAGCAGGTGATGAACCACCTGTTTGCCACCACCGATCTGGAAAAAAGCTACCGCATCAATCTGAATATGATCGGTCTTGATGGTCGTCCGGCGGTGAAAAATCTGCTGGAGATCCTCACCGAATGGCTGGCGTTCCGCCGCGATACCGTACGTCGTCGCCTGAACTATCGTCTGGAAAAAGTGCTTAAACGCCTGCATATCCTTGAAGGTTTGCTGGTGGCGTTCCTCAACATTGACGAAGTGATCGAAATTATTCGTCATGAGGATGAACCTAAGCCCGAGCTGATGTCGCGGTTTGGCATTTCTGAAACCCAGGCTGAAGCCATTCTTGAGCTGAAATTACGCCACCTTGCCAAACTCGAAGAGATGAAAATCCGCGGCGAGCAGGATGAGCTGGCGAAAGAGCGCGATCAGCTGCAAGGCATTCTGGCTTCCGAGCGTAAAATGAGCAACCTGCTGAAGAAAGAGCTGCAGGCTGATGCCGAGGCCTATGGCGACGAACGCCGCTCTCCGCTGCAGGAACGTGAAGAAGCGAAGGCGATGAGCGAGCACGACATGCTGCCGTCAGAGCCAGTGACCATTGTGCTGTCCCAGAGTGGTTGGGTGCGTAGCGCGAAAGGCCACGACATTGATGCGCCGGGATTAAGCTATAAAGCGGGCGACAGCTTTAAGTCTGCGGTGAAGGGTAAGAGCAACCAGCCGGTGGTGTTCGTGGACTCGACCGGACGCAGCTACGCCATCGACCCGATTACGCTGCCGTCGGCGCGTGGACAGGGTGAACCGCTGACCGGGAAGCTCACGCTGCCGCCGGGCGCGACGGTTGAGCACATGCTGATGGAAGGCGACGATCAGAAACTGCTGATGGCATCCGATGCGGGTTACGGTTTTGTCTGCACATTTAACGACCTGGTAGCTCGTAACCGTGCTGGTAAGGCATTGATTACGCTGCCAGAAAATTCGCGCGTTATGCCGCCGGTTGTGATTGAAGATGAAACCGATATGCTGCTGGCAATCACCCAGGCCGGTCGCATGTTGATGTTCCCGGTAAGCGATTTGCC
Organism: Citrobacter sp. S46_ASV_140; assembly: GCF_018919545.1. NCBI lineage: Bacteria > Pseudomonadati > Pseudomonadota > Gammaproteobacteria > Enterobacterales > Enterobacteriaceae > Citrobacter > Citrobacter sp. S46_ASV_140. The sequence goes on along the minus strand of NZ_JAHLRC010000074.1, from coordinate 485 downwards.
GCAATTGTCAAAAGGCAAAGGGAACAAGATTATCAATATCCCTTCAGCGGAAGCGGCGAAAGGCGAAGATGGCCTGGCGCAGCTCTACGTGCTGCCGCCACAAAGCACGCTGACGATCCACGTCGGTAAGCGCAAAATTAAACTTCGTCCTGAAGAGTTGCAGAAAGTGACCGGCGAGCGTGGCCGTCGCGGTACGCTAATGCGTGGTCTGCAGCGTATCGATCGCATTGACATTGACTCGCCTCGACGCGCCAGTCACGGCGACAGCGAAGAATAACGCTACCGTCCGGCTCTCCCTGTTTTAGCCCGGGGAGAGCCAACGTTAAAAATTCCCGTGAAACCGTTGTTTATTCGTGCATTGCGATTAACAATACGCTTTTCCAGAGAGCCGCCCTTAACAAAGCCCTAACCTGATACTGCGTGATGAATCAGGTGACGTAAAATGCCAGGCTCTTAGGCCTCAGAGGTTGTTATGCTATATATTT
>NZ_JAHLRC010000073.1:0-17930 GCF_018919545.1 Citrobacter sp. S46_ASV_140 | reverse complement strand
CCTCCTGCGGCGTAAGCAGCGGAGTCGCGTTTTCGGCTATTTCTAATGTGGGGCGAAGATGTAGCGCCTCCTGAATCGTGTGTGAGAGCGCGTTCAGCGTGGTGTGCTTGGTTAAGTCCGAATAGGCGACGGATTGAGAGGAAGCCATTGAGGTGTGCTGTCTTTCAACTGATTGCAGTAAAATCAGCGGGATGACGCCGCAGCTCATGAAAAAGGGTTTAATTGGCGGACTGGTATGCGTCTCGCTAATAAAACTGTATAAATCCGCGATCACCAGATGCGGCTTCCACTGCAAAATATGCTCTTTTGCTAACAGGAGATTATTGATCCCTGACACAAGAAATGAGGAGCTGAACCTGCCAGAATGATTAAGCAAGGCCTCAATCCCTGTGCGGGTAAAGTGGCACCGGTCAATCACTAAAATTTTAAGCATAACCTTTTCGCATTCAGAAGAGAGGCAATCGACTTTCTGGATTCAGAAAGCCCTTCATCATAGAGAACTCCATGAGTGCCAAATGCGGGAACTACGCCGCTAATTATGCTTAATTCTTGCTTTTAGCGGGCAGCGAATAAAAAGGTTGAAATTCATTTTCTCTCGCGCAAAAATGCCATTTCACACATCAGCTTTGCAGGACGACCTGCAAACGCTTCTTTCACCGGGGACGGCCCCATTGTTCTGGAGCCTTATATGTCCTGGATCGTATTATTAATTGCAGGTCTGCTCGAAGTTGTCTGGGCGATTGGCCTGAAATATACCCACGGTTTTACGCGTTTGACGCCAAGCATTATCACTATTGTGGCAATGATCGTCAGTATCGCCATGCTCTCCTGGGCAATGCGTACGTTGCCTGTAGGAACCGCCTATGCCGTATGGACCGGTATCGGCGCAGTCGGCGCGGCCATTACAGGGATTCTGCTGCTGGGAGAATCTGCCAGCCCGGCGCGGTTACTGAGCCTCGGGCTGATTGTGGCCGGTATTATTGGCCTCAAGCTGAGCACCCACTAAGCGCCAGGCTGTTTTACCCAAATCAGCTTATTCACCTCAAACCCTTCCCGGGTCGCGATGGCCAGCATTTGCTGTTTCATTTCATCTGAAATAGTAGGGGTCCGTGAAAGGATCCACAGGTAGTCGCGATCCGGCCCGCAAACCAGCGCGTGACGATATTCCCTGTCGAGGGCAATCACGTTATACCCGCCATAGAAGGGGCCAAAAAACGAGACCTTGAGCGCAGCGCGGTTTGGGGCGCCAGTGAAGTAGGCTTTCCCCTCCGTTTTCTGCCACATTCCTCTGTCCGGGTTATAGCCCTTGTTAATAACATTGATACCGCCGTCGTCGCGCAGGCTGTAGGTAGCAGTCACTTTTTCCAGTCCGCGCTCGAATCGATGGTCGAAACGCGCAATTTCATACCAGGTGCCCAGATAGCGTGTGGCATCAAAGTTATTTACTACGGTAACACCTTTCGGTGGTGTTGGGGTGCTGCAAGCGACAACCAGAAATGCAGCCGTAACTGCAGCAACGACGGGCAGAATGCGCATGGGATTTTCCTTGCTGGATTTTTGTTAAGTGTAGATGACAGCAGGAAAAAAAGAGAAAGAAAGGAAGCCCGATATCCAGGGCCTCCTTGTCCGTTACTGCAGTTTTTCAAGAATGCGCCAGGCGGCCTCGACGCGAACAGGGTTTGGGTAGCTCTTGTTTGCCAGCATCACGATGCCAAGGTTTTTTTCTGGAACGAAAGCAACATAGCTGCCGAATCCGCCAGTGGAGCCCGTTTTATGCACCCATGAGGCTTTCACGGCAGGCGCGGGCGGGTTTACCTCAACGGCAGGAAGCGCTGCCAGTGCTACTTTACTGTCGCTACCGCTAATTATCGAGTCGGCCTTCACCGGCCAGTTCAGCATCTCCCAACCCAGGCCCTGGTACATATCGCCAACACGCCAGTAACGTGACTGCGCAAGCTCGATGCCCTGCTGGAGCGTTTTCTCCTGAACCTGGCTGGCGTCCATGTTGGCCTGAACCCAACGGGTCATATCGATAACGCTCGATTTCACCCCGTAGGCTTCAGCATCAAGTTGGCCAGGGGATACATGCACAGGCTTTCCTTCGCGATAACCCCAGGCATAATCTTTTTGTTCGCTCTGCGGAACCGTAATCCAGGTATGCGCCAGTTTTAAGGGGTGCAGGACGCGTTTGGTCATCGCCTCTTCGTAGCTCATGCCTGAGGGGTTCACCGCCAGGGCGCCAAACAGACCAATGCTGGAGTTAGCATAAAGACGTTTAGCGCCTGGGGCCCATTGCGGCTGCCAGTTTTGATAAAAGCGTAGTAACGCGGCTTTATCCGTAACGTCGTCCGGAACCTGAAGCGGCAGGCCACCTGCCGTGTAGGTGGCTAAGTGCAGCAGGCTGATACCCTGCCACTGCTTACCCGTCAGTTCAGGCCAGTACTGCGTGACCGGATCGCTGAGCTTAATTTCGCCGCGGGCGATAGCATCGCCGCCCAGCACACCGTTGAACGTTTTACTGACCGATCCGAGTTCAAACAGCGTTTGTTGAGTGACTGGACGGTTATTGGCGATATCGGCTTTACCCCAGGTAAAGTAATAAGGTTTCCCTTGATAGATAATCGCAACGGCCATACCCGGAATTGCCTGCTCCTGCATCAGCGGTGTGATGGTGCGGTTAACGATATCGGCAATTTGTTGTTCTGTTTTTGCGGCGGCAAACGTGGAGAACGAAGCTGTCAGCAGCAGCGCGCAGCATATCGATTTTTTCATCATGAAATCAGTTCCGTAATTAAAAGCGAAAGGGTGTCCGGGCCCGTCAGACGTAATCAGTGTGTTTGATTTGCACCGTGTTGACAAACGGTTAAATTTAGCAGCAGATATAAGTTTTTCTAACAGGCCAGATAATGACGCGTAGCTATATCCCCCTTAACTCGCTGCGGGCTTTTGAAGCAGCGGCCAGACATCTCAGCTTTACCCGCGCTGCGATTGAGCTCAACGTGACGCATTCTGCAATAAGCCAGCATGTGAAAGCGCTGGAGCAACAGCTGAATTGTCAGCTTTTTGTGCGTGGTTCTCGAGGGTTAATGTTGACGACTGAAGGGGAAAGTCTGTTACCTGTACTTAATGACTCTTTCGATCGTATGGCGGGGATGCTGGATCGTTTTGCCACTAAACAGACTCAGGAAAAACTAAAAATTGGCGTGGTGGGGACCTTTGCGGTCGGCTGTCTTTTCCCTCTGTTGAGCGACTTTAAGCGCCACTGTCCGCATATTGATTTGCATATTTCCACCCACAATAACCGTGTGGATCCCGCCGCCGAAGGGCTGGATTATACTATTCGCTACGGAGGAGGAGCCTGGCACGATACCGATGCGCAATATTTGTGTAGCGCGCTGATGTCTCCGCTGTGTTCACCGACATTGGCCTCGCAGATTAAAGCACCTGTGGACATCCTGAAATTTCCGTTATTACGATCGTATCGGCGTGATGAATGGACGCTTTGGATGCAGGCCGCCGGAGAAGCACCTCCGTCACCGACGCACAACGTGGTGGTGTTTGACTCGTCCGTCTCAATGCTGGAAGCCGCGCAGGCGGGGATTGGTGTGGCAATTGCACCGGTAAGAATGTTCACGCATTTGCTCAGTAGTGAACGTATCGTGCAGCCTTTTCTAACGCAGATTGATCTGGGGAGTTACTGGATAACGCGTTTACAATCTCGTCCGGAGACGCCCGCGATGCGTGAGTTTTCCCGCTGGTTGACCGGGATGCTGCACTAATAAAAAGGCCCGCCATTGGCGGGCCTGATAATTAACGCATGCGATTAGATGGTCAGGATCCCAATAGCCGTTACAACGGTCAGGATAGCTGCCAGTCCGTAGAATACCCATTTGCCCGCAGGCACGTGGATTTTCAGGTCATGCATCGCGTGGTGCATACGGTGTAAACCGCACCACAGCGGCAGAACGATCATCAGGAACAGAAACGCACGTCCGATGAAGCTCTGAGCGAATGCCAGTACGCGTTCATAGCTGAAAGCATCAGGAACAAAGCCCAGCGGCAGCATAATGCCGACCAGCAGGATCATCACCGGCGCAATGATTGCGCTCCACATACCGCCTGCACCAAACAGGCCCCAGAATACGGGTTCGTCAGAGCGTTTTGGATTTGGATTAATCATTCCGGACTCCTTACCAGAACAGGGCAACAAACAGTATTACTACTGTCGCAACCACAGTAACTGCCCAGAGACCTTTGATGATCGGCTCTGGCCCCATTTTTTCGTCTTTTACGATGATGTTGGCAGCTTTTGGCGCCAGCTCAAACCAGGTTTTGGTATGCAGCAGCGCTGCTGCCAGGGCGATAATATTCAGGATCACCACCACCGGGTTTTGCAAAAAGGCGACAAAGCCCATCCAGGACTCTGCACCATGCTTGAGTGCAAACAGGCCGATAATCAGTTCAATGCTGAACCAGACTGCCGGAACCGCCGTGCCTTCGCGCAGCATGTAAAAACGATAAAATGGCAGCTTTTTCCACCAGGTGGACGTCATTGGTCGCACATAGGGTTTGCGTTTAGTCGTCATCGTGCACTCCTTAGCGTGGTTTCAGGGTAGCGATAAGAAAGTCTTTTGAACTTTCAACTTTACCCTGCTGAATGGCCGCAGCCGGATCGACGTGTTTCGGGCAGACTTCGGAGCAGTAGCCCACAAAAGTACAGGACCAGACGCCGTTCGGGCTGTTCAACTGAGCCATACGCTCCTTCTTACCGTGGTCGCGGCTATCTTCGTTGTAACGATGCGCCAGCGTAATCGCAGCCGGTCCAATGAACTCTGGGTTCAGGCCGAACTGCGGGCACGCGGCGTAGCACAGACCACAGTTGATGCAACCGGAGAACTGATGATACTTCGCCATCTGCGCCGGAGTCTGGGTGTTTGGACCCTGATCCGGTGTACGCGGGTTACCGATGATGTACGGTTTGATCGCTTCCAGGCTTTCGATAAAGTGCGTCATGTCGACGACCAGATCGCGCTCAATCGGGAAGTTGCCCAGCGCTTCAACCTTCATGCCGTTGGTGTAATCACGCAGGAAGGTTTTGCACGCCAGTTTAGGTACATTGTTGACCATCATGCCGCAGGAGCCGCAGATCGCCATACGGCAGGACCAGCGGTAGCTCAGGTCCGGTGCCAGGTTATCCTTGATGTAGCCCAGCGCATCCAGCAGTGACGTGGTTTCATCATAAGGAACTTCGTAGAAAGCACTGTGCGGCGCGGTATCGGTTTCCGGGTTATAGCGCACCACCTCAACTTTCAGGTTTTTCATCTCAGCCATTCGCCTTCTCCTTCTTATCGGCTGCTTCCGCTTCGCCACCGTAAACACGTTTAGCCGGTGGCAGAGTGGTGATTTTCACGTCGCTGTATTCCAGGCGAGTCGTGCCGTCAGCATCGCGGAAGGCGAGGGTGTGTTTGAGGAAGTTCACATCGTCACGCTCGGTGCAGCCTTCATCCAGACGCTGATGCGCGCCGCGGGATTCTTTACGCGCCAGAGCAGAGTGCGCCATACATTCAGCAACGTTCAGACCGTGACCCAGTTCGATGGTGTACAGCAGGTCGGTGTTGAAGACGCTGGAGGTATCAGTGATACGGACGCGCTTGAAGCGTTCCTGCAGCTCCGCCAGTTTATCAACGGTTTTCTGCATGAGTTCCGGTGTACGGTAGATACCGCAACCTTCTTCCATGGACAGGCCCATTTCGTCACGGATCTTAGACCAGTTTTCGTTACCTTCCTGGTTAACCAGATCTTTCAGACGTTTTTCAACGCCAGCAACCTGCGCATCGAGCGCGGCACTGTTTGCAGCGCCAGCCGTTGCAGCACGTTCTGCAGCCTGTTCACCGGCCATACGACCGAAGACCACCAGTTCCGCCAGGGAGTTAGAACCCAGACGGTTAGCGCCATGCAGACCAACAGAGGAACATTCGCCCACAGCGAACAGACCTTTAATGCGGGTTTCACAGTGCTGATCGGTTTCGATACCGCCCATGGTGTAGTGCGCGGTAGGACGTACCGGGATCGGCTCTTTAACCGGATCGACACCCACGTAGGCTTTCGCCAGTTCGCAGATGAACGGTAAACGTTCGAGCAGTTTTTTCTCGCCGAGGTGACGCAGGTCGAGGTGAACCACATCGCCACGCGGGGTGGAAATGGTGTTGCCTTTACGCCATTCGTGCCAGAAAGCCTGAGAAACTTTGTCGCGCGGACCGAGTTCCATGTATTTGTTTTTCGGTTCGCCCAGCGGGGTTTCCGGACCCATGCCGTAATCTTGCAGATAACGGTAGCCGTTTTTGTTGACCAGGATACCGCCTTCACCACGGCAGCCTTCGGTCATCAGGATACCAGAGCCTGGCAGACCCGTCGGGTGATACTGAACGAATTCCATATCACGCAGCGGAACGCCGTGGCTCAGCGCCATGCCCATACCGTCGCCAGTTACGATGCCGCCGTTGGTGTTGTAACGGTAAACACGACCTGCGCCGCCCGTTGCCATCACAACAGCATTAGCACGGATCTGCATCAGCGTGCCTTCCATCATGTTCATGGCAACCAGGCCGCGAGCATGGCCATCATCAACCAGGATATCCAGAACGAAGTGTTCGTCAAAGCGCTGAATCTGCGGGAACTGCAAAGATGTTTGGAACAGCGTATGCAACATGTGGAAGCCGGTTTTATCCGCGGCAAACCAGGTACGCTCGATTTTCATACCGCCGAAGCGACGTACGTTGACGCTACCGTCTTCACGGCGGCTCCATGGGCAGCCCCATTGTTCCAGTTGCGTCATTTCAGTTGGGCAGTGGTGGACAAAGTAATCCACGACATCCTGCTCACACAGCCAGTCTCCGCCTGCTACCGTATCGTGAAAATGGTAGTCAAAGCTGTCATGATCCTGCGCGACAGCAGCAGAGCCGCCTTCGGCAGCAACGGTATGGCTGCGCATTGGGTACACTTTTGAGATCAGTGCGATTTTAGCGTTGGGATTTGCTTGTGCGGCAGCAATTGCAGCACGTAATCCCGCGCCACCGGCGCCTATAATGGCAAGATCGGCTTGAAAGGTTTGCACGACATTCCTCCAGATTGTTGTTATTTCATTCCTGCCTGAAATCAGATGCTTCATCGGCTTCAAACAGGTTATGAACGCGTTTCCACTGCTCCTTTATAGGTACAATAGTATAGTCTCAGGGATGTGCGGGAAATTTGACGTGTTCGATTTTTTTAGCGTGTCAAAGGGGGGAATTATCATTGAATTTGATTAATTTAATTACTAAACCACCCCATGTCGCTTTTTTTATCCAATTGCCAGTGTGGATTATTGGCGTGCGAAATTTGTCTCGTTAACGCGATACGAGTAGACTTCGTGCCCTTGTCTTAAATCGGAGAAACAACCATGAGCGAAACGGCAACCTGGCAGCCGAGCGCGTCCATCCCCAATCTGTTAAAACGTGCAGCAATTATAGCGGAGATTCGCCGCTTTTTTGCCGATCGTGGCGTGCTTGAGGTTGAGACCCCTTGTATGAGTCAGGCAACGGTAACGGACATCCATCTGTTCCCGTTCGAAACGCGTTTCGTCGGCCCTGGACACTCCCAGGGAATGAATCTCTATTTAATGACCAGCCCGGAATACCATATGAAGCGCCTGCTGGTGGCAGGATGCGGCCCGGTGTATCAACTGTGCCGCAGCTTCCGTAATGAAGAGATGGGGCGTCATCATAACCCTGAATTCACCATGCTCGAGTGGTATCGTCCGCACTACGATATGTATCGCCTGATGAATGAAGTGGATGATTTGCTCCAGCAGGTGCTGGACTGCTCACCTGCGGAAAGTCTCTCTTACCAGCAAGCCTTCCAGCGTCATCTGGAGATAGACCCGCTGTCTGCGGATAAAACCCAACTGCGGGAAGTGGCGGCGAAATTGGATCTCAGCAATATCGCCGATACCGAAGAAGACCGGGACACCTTACTGCAGTTGCTGTTTACGATGGGCGTTGAGCCGCATATTGGCAAAGACAAACCGACGTTTGTGTATCATTTCCCGGCCAGCCAGGCATCACTGGCGCAAATCAGTACCGAAGATCACCGCGTGGCTGAACGTTTCGAGGTTTACTACAAAGGTATTGAACTGGCGAATGGTTTCCATGAATTGACCGACGCGCGCGAACAGCAGCAGCGGTTTGAACAGGATAACCGCAAACGTGCCGCACGTGGCTTGCCGCAGCAGCCTATCGACACCAACCTTCTTGAAGCGTTAAAAGTGGGGATGCCGGATTGCTCTGGCGTGGCGCTGGGCGTTGACCGTCTGGTGATGCTGGCGCTGGGCGCAGAGAGCCTTGCCGAGGTTATCGCATTTACCGTCGATCGCGCGTAACGCACTCTCCTTTCATACAAAGTGGCGGTGAAATGGCCACTTTGTAGCATATTTTTTCATTTACCCTCTAATAGCCACAATTTACTCCTGGATATTTGATATCGTTCAGGTATCAATTCTGTGTTGATTTTTCTATCGCTGAACTCTGAAAAGAGGGCAGTGCCAACCGGTGAGTGGCGTTTGTTAAACGCTTGCCAGAGTAAGGGATGGTTTAATGACCCAAACAATAAAAAAGATGAGCCTAATAGGTCTCATCCTCATGATATTTACGTCTGTTTTCGGTTTTGCGAATAGCCCCTCCGCATTCTATTTAATGGGGTATAGCGCGATTCCGTGGTATATATTTTCTGCATTATTATTCTTTATCCCATTTGCTTTAATGATGGCGGAAATGGGGGCTGCCTATCGGAAAGAAGAGGGCGGAATCTATTCGTGGATGAATAATAGCGTTGGGCCACGCTATGCGTTTATCGGCACGTTTATGTGGTTTTCTTCCTATGTAATATGGATGGTAAGTACCGCAGCGAAAGTTTGGGTACCTTTTTCAACCTTCTTATTTGGCGCAGACATGACGCAGCATTGGCGTTTTGCGGGGCTTGAGCCTACGCAGGTCGTCGGGTTGCTCGCCGTCGGTTGGATGATTCTGGTAACCTGCGTGGCCTCCCGGGGTATTAATAAGATTGCTCGTATTACGGCTGTAGGCGGAATTGCCGTAATGTGTCTTAATTTAGTTCTGTTGTTAGTGAGTGTCGCTATTTTGTTATTAACTGGTGGTCACTTTGCGCAGGATATTAATTTCATCTCCTCGCCTAATCCTGGATATCAGTCCGGTCTGGCCATGTTGTCATTTGTTGTGTTTGCTATTTTTGCTTACGGCGGAATAGAAGCCGTGGGGGGATTAGTTGATAAAACAGAAAAGCCAGAAAAGAACTTTGCGAAAGGCATTGTCTTTGCCGCGATTGTCATTTCTGTCGGTTATTCACTGGCCATATTTTTATGGGGCGTTAGCACCAACTGGCAGCAAGTATTAAGCAATAGCTCGGTCAACCTCGGCAATATAACGTATATCCTGATGAAAAGCCTTGGGATGACGTTAGGTAACGTGCTGCATTTTTCTCCTGAAACCGCGATGGCGACGGGGGTGTGGTTCGCGCGTATCACCGGGCTTTCTATGTTTCTCGCTTATACCGGCGCTTTTTTCACGCTCAGCTATTCGCCACTGAAAGCGATTATTCAGGGAACGCCGAAGGCGCTGTGGCCAGCGCCAATGACCAAACTGAATGCCGTGGGGATGCCGACGACGGCAATGTGGTTGCAGTGCCTGCTGGTGAGCCTGTTTATCCTGCTGGTTTCGTTTGGCGGCGATACGGCTTCAGCGTTCTATAACAAACTGACGCTGATGGCGAACGTCTCGATGACGCTGCCGTATCTGTTCCTCGCGCTGGCGTTTCCGTTCTTTAAAGCCCGTACGGGCCTGGAAAGACCGTTTGTTGTCTTTAAAACCCGAGCGGCGACGTTACTGGCCACATCGGTGGTTGTGCTGGCGGTGACGTTTGCCAATGTGTTCACCATCATCCAGCCGGTGATTGAAGCTGGGGACTGGAACAGCGCATTGTGGATGACCGGAGGCCCGATCTTCTTCTCGCTGTTGGCAATGGCGATTTATCAGAACTACAGCCGTCGTATGGTGAAACTCCCCCGGTGGGTGACAGACTAAGGAAAGATAAATATTGAATTTCCGCAAAGCCCGATAGGGATACCGTCCGGGCTTTGTTCGTATTAAATCATTTTTATAATTTATCAAAATGATATTCGTGTGTATATCTTTTGATATATTTATTATGACAATCATCTTGGGGTGATATTGTATAATTGGAAATGATTGCTGCTATGAATTTATTTTAAAAAATATAACTTCTGATTTTTCCTTTTATGCTTGTGATGTCTGTCTCATTACTGGTTGAGAATCATGGCTATTGTTAGGTCAATGTTTACATTGCCTTGGTGATTAAATTTTTATGATGATCAGCTCTCCGCCATTTTGTGAGATAGACGAATATGGTTTTCCTCATTGGAACGGGTTGGATTTTTTCCGTTGGTATGCCCTGCCTACCAATTGGCGTTTTATGACTGGGAAATCATATCTTTGGTATTATAAAACGGCTTGGTTAATTCACCATAGAACTATTATAAAACAATGTGCTTATGAAGCAAGAGTCCCAGAATTACTCCTTGCAGGTGTTGCTGTCGCAGAAGTTGGCGGAACTCCAGAGAGATTTAAAGGTGTTGGTGTTCTGCAATTTAGACAGGTAATTGAAGAAGTATTGGGAAAGAGCAGCAATGAATGGTCGAATGCTACATCTGTCGGTTCAGTTGCTATCCAGATAGGCGTTGCAGCAAGAACAATAGGTATTCACCCAGATAAACTGACTCATTTTCAGCAATTCCGCTTGTCGCAGTGTTTGCTTGATAACCACTTTAATATTCGGGTGGTAGCATTCCATTTACGCGATCTTATTTTATATGACAATCCAGATTCTGATACTATGTACTTGACAGATGAACAAATAATATTGGCTGGTTCTAGATATAATCGTGGAACCATGAGAAATAAAAAGGATATTATCCAATCTATTAGTGAACAACCCGGTTTTCCGGATCGTGAGTATAGTGAATATGGTCGTCGAATTATAGAAAAGAAAGATGCAATACTTAAAATTATGCGAGGCGGCTAATGAGTTGGAAGTCTTTTACATTGAATTTCATCTGGGGCATAGTTAGCATTATATTGATAATTATGTTTTCAACTCAGGACAAGGAATGGTTTATTGACGGCAGGGGAATCAATAATGTCTGTGATGTCATGGATTATATTGAGGACGACGATGTTCGTTCTGTGGGCATAATCTTAACACTACCTCTGTTTATTCCTTTTATCTATGCGATCGTATGGAGAAGACAGCGCGGTATCTGGCAATATTCTGTCATGGCGGCTCTCCTGCTTTTTTGGTTATGGCGTTTTATCATTAGATATCAATTATGCTGGTAAATAAGACGCTGGGTAGTGTAAGCACACCTCACGTCTTATTGTGGCATGACTTACAAACTCCCCGCCGGGCGACTGCTTCTGCCCGCAGAACTTAAGGTTCTTCCCGTTTGCTTACCGCCGAGGCTCTCCAGACGCATCTGGAACGGTGGGAACGGCATATCGATACCGTGCTCACGGAAGCCTGCCAGAATCAACTGGTGGATTTCGTGGCGCAGCGGCATACGATGCCCCATTTCAGCGGCATAAATACGCAGTTCGAAGATTTGAATCCCTTGCTGCAGGTCAACCAGGAAGACTTCTGGTGCCGGGTTATCGATAACCAGCGAGCAGCGTTGTGCGGCAGTAAGCAGGATCTGCGTAACCTCCTCGCTGTTAGCCTCCGACGGTGCCGGGATGGTTAATACCACACGGGTGACCGAATCCGATAACGACCAGTTGATAAACTGCTCGGTGATAAAGGCTTTGTTGGGGACGATGATCTCTTTGCGGTCCCAGTCGCTGATGGTCGTGGCGCGGGTATTAATTTTCGTCACGCTACCGGTAAGATCGCGAATCGTCACCGTGTCGCCAATGCGGATTGGTTTTTCAAACAGGATAATCAGGCCGGAAATAAAGTTGGCGAAGATCTCCTGCAAACCAAAGCCCAGACCGACACCGAGAGCCGCTACCAGCCATTGCAGTTTGGACCACTCAATACCGATCATTGAGAAGCCAACCAGACCGCCAATCAGCATCAGCAGGTACTTGGTGATGGTGGTGATGGCGTAACCGGTGCCGGGGGTTAAATCGAGATGTTGCAGTAGCGCCAGCTCAAGCAGCGCGGGCAGGTTGCGCACTAACTGGGTAGTGATGATAAACACCAGGATTGCGATAAGCACCGCACCCAGCGTTATCGGCTCTAAACTTTCCACACCCTGCACCGTGGAGGTGACATCCCACAACGAGATATTTTCCAGGAAGCCGAAAGCGGAATGAATTTCTGACCACAGCACAATGACCGAGAGCAGGGCGATAAGCATCAGGATAGAGCGCACCAGGCGCAGTGATTGCGCGCTGATAGCATCCAGATCCACTTCGCTTTCATCAACATCAATCGTGCCTTCAAGGCTGGTGGAATGCGCTGGTTCTTCTTCACCCCGTGCGCGCTGCGCCAGCATTTCAGCACGTCGATGCTTGGCGCGGTCAAACGCCAGCCGGCGGCGCTGGATCAGCATCCAGCGGCGGATAACGTGATACACCACCAGTAACAAGAACCAGATAGCTACGGACGTTTCCAGACGCGCCAGTAAAGCTTGCGACGTGGCGAGATAGCCCACTGCCGCAGCGAGAATGGCAATTAGCGGTGCGCCCATCAGCATATTCCACAGCATGCTGTTGACCATGTTATCGCTGTTGCCTTCTTTATCGAGGTACAGCGGTATTCCGGCGCGTTTCAGGCTCAGGGTCACGACCGCCAGCGCACCGCAAATCAGAATAAAGCACAGACGCCCCAGTGAGGCGGAGAATTCCCGGTCATTGAGATTATCAAACATAATCACCGCCATGATCAGCGGCACAATCAGCCCGATACTCATCAGGTAATAGTGCATGGCTTTCGCGACGCGGTTACGCGGCCAGCCAAAGTGGGCAATGAACAGACCGTTGGGGCGCGCAAAGGTGGCGCAAATCATTACTGCCCACAGCATGGGCACCGTGGCGGTAACGCCATCGCCGATAGCGACAGCCAATGGATAAGGCCAGGCTTCCTGCAATCCGTAACCGAGCGTTGCCCACAGCACCGGCAACGGAGAAGCGACGAGTATCGACCAGAACACCGTGCGTATCGTCAGCCAGAAGTGGTCCTGGGTGACTTTCCCGACCCGGGCAGATGAACGCTCCAGAAAACGGGTGAAGTGTTTGCGCGAAGAGAGGCTAAAGCCAACCAGCACCAATGCCGCGAAAAGCGGCAGCAGCGTTTCTTTGCTGGTCAGCATCATGATGCTGGCTTTGCCCAACTGATTAAACGTATCTAATGAGATCAGACGCCGCAGATCCTGGACGATGTCGACAGGCCAGGAGAGGGAGATGGGGCTAACGTCCGACGTCCAGAACAGATAACGGTGCGTTGCTTCGTTGACCTCTTTTAGCGCATCTTCCAGTTGGCTATTAGAGACTTTGAGCTTGGTCAGCTCAAGGATCAGCGTATCGCCACCCTGTAACAAAGAGTTCAGCAGCTCACGTTGGGTGCGTAACTGGGCGTTGAGAATGCTGCTCTGTTCAGCGGTCAGCGGTTGTCCATCGGCCTGATGAATCTGACGCAACTGCGGCTGTTTGTTGAGGAGATCCTCATAGCGCATACGGTGCACGCGAAGCTGCGCCATTTCGGTATCCAACTGCTGAGGCTTGGGCATTTCCGGTAAACGGGATACCTGCGCGCGCAGTGCTTCTCCCAGCATATTTGAGACCCCAAGCCACTGAGACTGCTCTCGCAGCGTATTCAATGCCTGGCGCACCTGTAGCGTTTGGCTGGCGGCTTGACGCTGTTGCGAGGCGACCAGGTCCATACGTTGCGCCTGCTGGTTTAATGCCTGAGACAGTTCGCGGTTAACCTTGAACTGGTCGACAATACCTTCCGGCAGTCCCGCGCTGTTTTCCGCCAACAGTTCGGTGCTTTCCAGCGCTCGCTCTGCTTCACGCTGACGTTGACTGTTGAGCTGGTTGCGCAAAGCCTGCAGGTAAGTATCGAGCTGCTGGCTCTGTTTTTCCGCCAGCTCTGAGCGCATACGCGCCAGCTCCTGGCGGTTATTAGCGGAAAGCTGCGCCAGCTCCAGTTCATCGACCAGGGCTTTGAGTTTGGCGGATTCAGCCTGCATCGCCTGATTCTGCGCGGGATTAGAGTTGGCGGTACCAATACGTCGCTCAAGCTCATTTAGCTGGCGGCGGGCATCGGTTTGCTGTTGAGGAAGCTGGCTTAACGAGTCGGCGATTTCCCGGGCGCGATCCTGCTCCTGCTGGGCTTGACGACTCTTTTCCAACAGTTGGCTGCTGACCTGGAGGATCTCCTGGTTTAACGCATCGGTGGTGAGTCCGGTTGGCACATTGCGCGGTTCGTCGCGCAGGTTGCTAAGCTGCGCGCGTAATGTTGCGGACAGCTTGGGGAAGTTATCAATAACCTGCTGATATTGCTGGGCACGTTCGAGAGAACCTTTACGCTCCTCGAGGGCATTC
The DNA here is from genome assembly GCF_018919545.1 of Citrobacter sp. S46_ASV_140. Classification (NCBI taxonomy): domain Bacteria; kingdom Pseudomonadati; phylum Pseudomonadota; class Gammaproteobacteria; order Enterobacterales; family Enterobacteriaceae; genus Citrobacter; species Citrobacter sp. S46_ASV_140. Next base: position 3,258 of record NZ_JAHLRC010000073.1, on the reverse strand, counting down.
AGCGCGGACTGGAGCGCCTCGACGGTTTCTGGCTGAGCAGGTTTCGCCGCTTTTGCCTGCTCCAGTTCCTGGGTGAGTTGTTTGGCATCGGGGGCCGTCGCAGCGTACGCCCCCAGGCTGAGGCACCAGGCCATCAGAAAAGTGATAATCAGGCGCACAGCAGCGATTCCTATGTTTAACTTTCGTCTTTTTTGTCGTCAACCAGCGGGCTGGCGTCGTGTTCTGCTTCGATCTCTTCTTTCGCAAGCGGGGCAGGTTCTGCCTCTGGCGTCACGAATGTCTCGGTCGAGATGGCCATTGGCTGGCCGATTTTGGTCACTGAAAGGTCCTGCAACTGCTCAACCAGGTTAACTTTGCCAGGCGCGAACAGGTTGATAACGGTGGAACCGAGCTTAAAGCGGCCCATTTCCTGACCTTTCAGCAGCGCCACCGACCCTTCGCTTTCGCCTTCCGGCCAGGTCCAGCGTTTGATGACGCCTTCACGCGGTGGGGTAATGGTGCCAGCCCATGCGGTTTCAATACTGCCGACGATGGTCGCGCCGACCAGAATCTGCACCATCGGGCCAAATTCGGTATCAAACAGACAGATTACGCGTTCGTTGCGTGCAAACAGGTTTGGAACGTTTTGCGCAGTCAGGATATTTACAGAGAAGAGATCGCCTGGCACGTACATCATTTCACGCAGGATACCGTTACACGGCATATGTACACGGTGGTAATCGCGTGGAGATAAGTAAGTGGTCACAAACGTACCGTTGCGGAATTTGTCCGCCATCTGGTAGTTGCCGGCCAGCAGTGCTTCAAGGGTATAGCTGTGCCCTTTGGCCTGCAGCAGTTTGTCTTCTTCGATGTTTCCTAACTGGTTAATCACGCCGTCAGCAGGCATGACCAGTACGTTTGGATCGGTGTTAATCGGGCGAACGTCGTCGCGCAGTGGGCGAACAAAGAAGTCGTTAAAGGTGCGATAGCTGGCGGTATCCGGCTTTTGCGCCTCTTTCATATCGACCTTGTAATATTTCACGAACAGATCGATAACCAGTTTAGTCAGCCATCCCGCTCGTTTGCTCGCACCCCAACCCGCCAGGCGAGTGAGCCATAGTTTCGGCAGAATGTATTGTAGCGAAAGCTTAAATGAGTTTAACAAGGTAGCCTCCAGGCCATAATTTGTTCCCGATCCGGCATACGGGCCGGATCCTGAAAAAAGGGGGACGATTCTAGCGATGCTTAGCTTAGTTGTCAGTTGTCTGTATCAGAAAAGTTTTTACGTGTTTTTACCTGCGCCATGCTTTCCAGGATGCGGTGATAATTTTCAAACCGAGTTTCAGCTATTGCCCCTTTTTCTACGGCCTCACGGATAGCGCAGCCTGGATCGGTATCATGCTTGCAGTCGCGGTATTTGCAGTGGCCCAGGTAGTCATGGAATTCGACAAAACCATGTGTGATTTGTTCCGGCTCCAGATGCCACAACCCGAACTCACGTACGCCAGGGGAGTCGATAACGTCGCCACCGTGCGGGAAATGATACAGGCGAGAGGCAGTGGTGGTGTGCTGTCCAAGGCCGGAGTTGTCGGAGACATCGTTGGTCAGGATCTCTTCCTGCAGACCGAGAAGATTATTGAGCAGGCTAGATTTACCAACGCCCGACTGACCGGCAAAAATGCTGATGCGATCGGTTAATGCTTCTTCAAGCGGTTTCAGGCCGTCTTTCGTGCGGCTTGATACCATCAACACGCGATAGCCAATGTGGCGATAAATATCCATCTGTTCGTTAACAAAGGCCATGCCTTCGTCATCCAGCAGATCGATCTTATTCAATACGATAATTGGTTCAACGTGTAGCGTTTCACAGGCTACCAGATACCGGTCGATAATATTGAGTGACAGCTCGGGTAAGATGGCTGAGACAATAACGATCTGGTTGATGTTGGCGGCAATGGGTTTCACCCCGTCGTAAAAGTCGGGACGTGTCAGTACCGAGGTACGCTCGTGTACCGCCTCAACGATGCCTTTGACATTCACGCCTTCTGCTGCTGCTTTTCCCGGGCGCCAGACAACGCGATCGCCGGTCACCAGCGAGCGAATTGTACGGCGGATGTTGCAGCGGTGAATCTCACCGTCAGCAGATTCCACGTCGGCATGCATGCCAAAACGGCTGATAACGATGCCTTCAGCGGTTTCGCCAAACAGGTTGTCGTCGTAGTCTGGCTTCTCCGTGGACGTTTTCAGACGACGCTGGTGATTGGCGTTCACACGGCGCTGTTGGCCTTTGGAGAGTTTATTCTTACTCAATCGGACTGACTCCTGGTCGCCCATAATGGGCAAAACATTTATGATACACGCAATTTTAGATGAATATAGTCACACTGAATGTGACGCTGAAGGGTGGAAAATAGCATGAGTGCCAATGAAAACAACCTGATTTGGATCGATCTGGAGATGACAGGTCTGGATCCCGAGCGCGATCGCATAATTGAGATAGCCACGCTGGTGACGGATGCCAACCTGAATATTCTGGCTGAAGGACCGACAATTGCGGTGCACCAGTCCGACGAACAGTTGGCATTAATGGATGACTGGAACGTACGTACGCATACCGGTAGTGGGCTAGTGGATCGCGTGAAGGCGAGCACCATGGGGGATCGTGAAGCTGAACTGGCTACGCTGGCTTTTTTGAAAGAGTGGGTTCCAGAAGGGAAATCACCTATCTGCGGCAACAGCATCGGTCAGGATCGCCGTTTCCTGTTTAAATACATGCCGGAGCTGGAGGCGTATTTCCATTATCGCTATCTTGACGTCAGTACTCTGAAAGAGCTGGCGCGTCGTTGGAAGCCGGAGATTCTTGCTGGCTTCACCAAGCAGGGAACGCATCAGGCGATGGACGATATTCGTGAATCTGTTGCTGAGCTTGCTTACTATCGCGAACATTTTATTAAGCTTTGATTTTATGGATTGCCGGGCGGCGCTGTGGCTTACCCGGCCTACGAATATCGTTCCTGTGAGCTTGCACTGAGGCTGGATTGTCGCTAAATTAGACGACTTGCCGATAAATTCAGCACTTAAACAGAAAAACAAAAAAATCGCTTTTAGGGGGGTTGCAGCTAAACGGATTTCTCGTATAATGCGCCTCCCGTAACGACAGAGAATTACACGTTACGGCAGCAGCAAAAGCAGTACAAATTTGCGGGAATAGCTCAGTTGGTAGAGCACGACCTTGCCAAGGTCGGGGTCGCGAGTTCGAGTCTCGTTTCCCGCTCCAAA
>NZ_JAHLRC010000072.1:0-18314 GCF_018919545.1 Citrobacter sp. S46_ASV_140 | reverse complement strand
GTTTAGGTCACCAGCCTTGAGTTCTATTATCAAGCGGGTGGAATGTGTTTAACGGTAAATAGAGGACGGTTTTAGTTAGTATCAATATCCAATATTATCTGTAGTAAACGTGTACATTTTAAAGTAGTACCATCAGCAGTATTAAATCGTTAAGTTTATTAATGTTAAATTTGAAGTGTGTAGTAACTTAAAGCCCTGACTGCAATGGTCAGGGCTTTTGTTCATTTTAGATCAAGTTGTTACCTGAAATGCTCAACCGCGATGGTGTAACATTTCGGTGCTAATCGATTATTAAATAAATTAATGCTTGCTTATTGATTAGAAGTAAGTCTACTATAGCGACATCGGTTTGATACACAGACCTTATGAAAGCAGTTTTAGTAAAGCAGTTCTCAGTTCAAGCGTTATCCTCAGATACTCTTCTTCATGAGCCTCCTCCCTAAGTGCCCCATAAGTTAATTTCTGCAAAACAGGCCATCTTCGCTGCTTAAGCGGCTCAAAAATATGAAAGGAAGTATCTATGTCTAACAAAATGACTGGTTTAGTAAAATGGTTTAACTCTGAGAAAGGCTTCGGCTTTATCACTCCTCAGGACGGTAGCAAGGACGTGTTTGTGCATTTCTCTGCTATCCAGAGTAACGATTTTAAAACATTAGACGAAGGTCAAAAAGTGGAGTTCTCTGTGGAGAATGGCGCTAAAGGCCCGTCTGCTGTTAACGTTGTCGCGCTGTAATCGCCGATAATTTCACTAATGCTTACAATAGCGATGAAGGCCAGAGCCTGAGCAGTTAAGTGACAGTGAAGAAAAACCCGCGAAAGCGGGTTTTTTCGTTTTATGCGATTGCTCCGGACTTACGGCATCTGCGAAGCGCGTCCCAGATAGCTGTCCCAGTCCTTCCACACGGGCTGTAACCCCTGCGCCATTAGTGCTTCAGCAACGGCTTCTGGGCGACGGGCGTCGTGTGGGGAGAACTGTTCCAGTTCAGGATGGTTATCGGCATAACCGCCGGGCTGTGTTTTTGAGAAGGCGCTGACGTTGTTGATCGCCAGCGGGATCACATGATCACGGAACCATGGCGATTCGCGGGTGGAGAGCGACAGCTCAATTTCTGGCGCCAGTAAACGAAACGCGCAAATGGTTTGGACCAACTGTCGCTCGTCCATGATCGATGCGGGTTCAACGCCACCGGTGCATGGGCGCAGGCGAGGGAAGGAGATGGAGTAGCGGCTCTGCCAGTAATGCTGCTGCATCCACAGCAGATGTTCAGCCACCATATAGCAATCGACCCGCCAGCTGTCGGACAAACCAATCAACGCGCCAAGACCGATTTTGTCGATCCCTGCGCGGCCCAGCCTGTCCGGCGTTTCCAGTCGCCAGAAGAAATCCTGCTTTTTCCCCTTCAGATGGTGGCGAGCGTAAATCGCCTCATGATAGCTCTCCTGATACACCATCACGCCATCCAGTCCCAGCGTCTTCAGCTCCGCATATTCAGCCTCTGACAGCGGCTGAACTTCCATCTGCAACGAGGCAAACTGGCGGCGAATGGTGGGCAAATGGCGACGAAAGTAATCCATTCCGACTTTTGCCTGATGTTCACCGGTGACCAACAACAGATGCTCAAAACCCAGCTCACGGATAGCGGTACACTCTCGTTTTATCTCATCTTCGTCCAGCGTTTTGCGTTTGATACGGTTGCTCATGGAAAAGCCGCAGTAGGTGCAGTCGTTGGCGCAAAGATTCGAGAGATACAGCGGAACATAAAAGCTGACCGTGTTGCCGAAGCGCTGCCGGGTCAGGCGCTGCGCTCGCTGTGCCAACGGCTCCAGAAAGTCGGCTGCGGCAGGGGAGAGCAACGCCATCAGATCGTCGCGACTAAGCTGTGAAGCGTTGAGGGCGTGCTCCACGTCAGCGGCGGTTTTACCGTTGATACGCAGGCGGATGTCATCCCAGTCAAGCTGGCGCCAGCGGTCGCTGAACGTTTTCATACGAAGGCCTCCAGGAATCCGGTTAACGGGCTGGTGGCGCTTGCCTGCGAACTTTTGCTTCCTGGTACCGCCTGGCGCGCCAGAAGGCCCGCTTCAACCGCCAGACGGAAGGCGGTAGCCATCGTGACCGGGCAGTCGGCCACGGCGATTGCCGTGTTGACCAGCACTGCGTCGGCACCCATTTCCAGCGCCTGTGTGGCGTGGCTGGGGACGCCGATACCCGCATCAACCACCACCGGTACGGTTGCCTGTTGGATAATAATCTCCAGCATCGCTTTCGTTTCCAGTCCCTGATTAGAACCGATGGGCGCGCCGAGCGGCATTACCGCCGCGCAGCCGACCTCTTCCAGCCGCTTACACAGCACCGGATCCGCGCCGCAGTAGGGCAGCACCACAAAGCCCTGTTTCACCAATGCTTCCGCGGCTTTTAACGTTTCAATCGGATCCGGCAATAGCCAGCGGGCGTCCGGGTGGATTTCTAATTTTAGCCAGTTTGTGCCCAGCGCTTCACGCGCCAACTGGGCGGCGAAAATAGCCTCTTCCGCGGTTTTCGCCCCAGAGGTGTTAGGCAGTAGCGTCACCCCCGCGTCGATAAGTGGGGCCAGAATGGCATCGTTGTGCTGGCGCAAATCCACGCGCTTCATCGCCAGCGTCACCAGTTGGCTGCCGGAGGCGCGAATCGCCTCGACCATCAGCTGCGACGAAGCAAATTTTCCGGTGCCGGTGAACAGATGTGAATCAAACGTTTTGTCGGCAATACGTAACATATCAACCCCCTGCAATAACCTGAAAAAGCAGGATCTGGTCGCCTTCCTGCACGATTTGCTGCTCCCACTGCTCGCGCGGCAGGATCTGCTGATTGAGCGCCAGCGCCGCTCCCGGTTTAAGTTGATTTAGCGCAGTGAGCAGCCCGCTGACGGTTTGTCCCTCGGCGCACTGCATCGGCTCATCATTGAACTGAATCTGCATGTTGTCCTCCGCAGACCGGGCAGCCGCTGGCACGACGTAGCGCGAGGCTGCGCCACTGGCTGGTTTTACCGTCGAACAGGCGTAGCTCCCCACTGGGAGTTTCAATGCCGCTGAGTAATTTAATCGCCTCCAGTGCTTGCAAGGTGCCCATCACGCCCACAACCGGGCCGACGATGCCGGCGGTGCGGCAGTTGCGTTGCGGCTCTACATCATCCGGCCACAGGCAACGGTAACAGCCTTGTTCCCACGGTGGCGTCAGTACCATTAGCTGGCCGCCAAAGCCCACAGCGCTGGCGGTGATGAGCGGAGTGTTGAGCATCACGCAGGCGGCGTTAATTTCCTGGCGCGTCGCCATGTTGTCGGTACAGTCGAGCACCACGTCGGCACGCGCTACCGCATGCCGGAGCGCCTCACCGGTCAGCCGCTGCTCAAGGACGACCAGCTCGCTGTCCGGATTAAGGCGTGCCAGATGTCGCTTTGCCGCCTGTGCTTTCGGCCGGGCGATATCATCGGTGGTGAACAATATTTGCCGCTGCAGGTTGCTCAGATGAACGTCATCATCGTCCGCCAACGTCAGCGTGCCGACGCCCGCTCCCGCCAGATACAGTGCCGCAGGCGAGCCGAGCCCACCTAAACCGACGATCAGCACATGGCTATCGAGCAGCTTTTGTTGGCCCTCAATGGCAATGTCGCCGAGCAGGATCTGGCGGCTGTAGCGCATAAAATCGCGGTCATTCATCGCCGGCTCCCGCAATGTCCAGTAGCTGCGCCGTGGCTGCCTGCCAGTCTGCGGCGTGGGTTATGGCGCTGACCACGGCAATGCTGCCAACGCCGGTCGCCAGCACCGCTGGGGCGCGCTCAAGGCTGATGCCGCCGATAGCGACAGTGGGGTAATCCGCCAGTCGTTTACTATGGCTTGCCAACTGCGTGAGACCCTGCGGGGCCGACGGCATCTGCTTGGTTTGCGTCGGGAAGACATGACCCAGCGCGATATAAGAAGGCTTAGCAGCCAGCGCTACGTCTATCTCCATATCATCGTGAGTGGAAACACCCAGGCGTAGCCCCGCCGCCTGAATCGCCTTCAGGTCGGTGGTTTCGAGGTCTTCCTGGCCCAGATGCACGCCGTACGCGTTGTGCTTAATTGCCAGACTCCAGTAGTCGTTGATAAACAGGCGAGCATCATAGCGATGCCCCAACTCTATGGCGGCAATGACGTCGGCTTCGACCTCTTCATCACGTTTATCTTTAATGCGCAGTTGGATCGTGCGCACACCTGCCTGCAGCAAGCGTTCAATCCATTCAACGCTGTCTACCACCGGGTAAAGCCCGAGGCGGAACGGCACGGTCGGGAAATCAGGCTGGTACATCACGCCTCCTCTTTTTTGAGGTAGATTTCGCCGCCTTTGGCGCGGAAGTTCTCCGACATATCCGCCATTCCGATTTCAATGGTTTGTGCGGCGGCGTAGTCGCGGACCTCCTGGCTGATTTTCATCGAGCAGAACTTCGGCCCGCACATGGAGCAGAAGTGGGCAACCTTGCCGGACTCCTGTGGCAGGGTTTCATCGTGATAGGCGCGGGCGGTGAATGGGTCGAGTGCGAGGTTAAACTGGTCTTCCCAGCGGAATTCGAAGCGCGCTTTCGACATGGCGTTATCGCGGATCTGCGCACCCGGATGGCCTTTGGCTAAATCAGCGGCGTGGGCGGCAATCTTGTAGGTAATCAGCCCTTGCTTCACGTCTTCTTTGTTCGGCAGGCCAAGGTGCTCTTTTGGCGTGACGTAGCACAGCATTGCACAGCCAAACCAGCCGATCATCGCCGCACCAATGCCGGAGGTGAAGTGGTCATAGCCCGGCGCGATATCTGTCGTCAACGGCCCTAAGGTGTAGAACGGCGCTTCATGGCAGTGCTCCAGCTCTTCGGTCATGTTGCGCTGGATCATATGCATCGGCACATGACCCGGGCCTTCAATCATCACCTGCACGTCGTATTCCCAGGCGATTTTGGTCAGTTCGCCCAGCGTATGCAGCTCGGAGAACTGCGCCTCGTCGTTGGCATCCTGAATCGAGCCTGGACGCAGGCCGTCGCCGAGAGAGAGCGAAACGTCATAGGCGGCACAGATTTCGCAAATCTCGCGGAAATGTTCAAACAGGAAGTTCTCTTTGTGATGAGAGAGACACCATTTCGCCATGATCGAACCGCCGCGCGAGACAATACCTGTCAGGCGTTTGGCGGTCATCGGCACGTAGCGCAGCAGTACGCCCGCGTGAATGGTGAAGTAGTCGACGCCCTGTTCGGCTTGTTCGAGCAGCGTGTCGCGGAAGGCTTCCCAGGTGAGATCTTCGGCGATCCCGTTAACCTTCTCCAGCGCCTGGTAGATCGGCACGGTACCGATCGGCACCGGGCTGTTACGCAGGATCCACTCGCGGGTTTCGTGAATATAGCGGCCGGTGGAGAGGTCCATCACCGTATCTGCGCCCCAGCGGGTCGACCACACCAGCTTCTCCACCTCTTCTTCAATGGAAGAGGTCACCGCCGAGTTACCGATGTTGGCGTTCACCTTCACCAGGAAGTTGCGGCCGATGATCATCGGCTCGGATTCCGGGTGGTTGATGTTGGCAGGAATAATCGCGCGGCCCGCAGCGACTTCATCACGCACGAATTCCGGGGTGATGTTTTCCGGCAGGCGCGCACCAAAGTTCATTCCTGGATGCTGATGGCGCAGCACTTCACTACGAATGCGCTCGCGGCCCATGTTTTCACGGATGGCGATAAATTCCATCTCCGGGGTAACCATCCCCTGACGGGCATAGTGCAACTGGGTAACGCGCTTGCCGGCTTTGGCGCGTTTTGGCGTCAGCAGGCCGCTGAAACGCAGCTCGTCCAGGCCATCGTCGGCCAGACGTTGTTTGGTATAAGCGGAGCTACGGTCGTCTAATTCTTCGCTATCGTTACGCGCCGCAATCCATGGCTGGCGCAGTTTTGCCAGACCCTGCTGAACGTTAATCGCCACATCAGGATCGCCGTACGGCCCGGAGGTGTCGTACACCGGCACGGCTTCGTTCTCTTCAAACTGCGGGTTGTCTTTCGTACCACCAATCAGCGTAGGACTTAGCTGGATTTCGCGCATCGGGATGCGGATATCCGCCTGCGAACCGGTGATGTAGATACGTTTTGAGTTAGGAAAGGCGGTACCTTCCAGCGTGTCGATAAAGTGTTGGGCTTGGGCGCGCTGTTCGCGGCGTGATGGTTTAGTAGTGGCAGACATAGCTCATTCCAAATAAAAGTAAGGATATGGCTTGTCAGACGACGGATGAAGCAAGAGAGACGAACGCCAAAGGGCGATACGGTTGTAGATTGACTCTTGTTCCCTTCGCAGGTTTTAACCTGATCAGGTTCCGCGGATCCCGAATTAACGGTCTCAGCCTTTTCCACTCATGCTGCTGTGGAAAATAAGCACTCCGACAAGAAGTAACCTCAAAAAGAGGTAATGAATGTAAATTACGCGTTAATGTCGCAAATCTCAAGCAGGACGTTTGATCATGCCACTCTCGTGCATCGCATCAAAAACCAGCATGATCAGCTTATCTTCCAGCACGAACCGGGCTTCCAGCGCCTCGCCGATATCCGATAAGGCCTGTTGAAATTCAAGGAAGTTATCGTGATCAATGGCGGTCTCCAGACTGGAATCATAGTAGTCCATGATCAGTTGCGTATTGGCTTCCAGGAGCGGCCAAATTTTTGTGGCTTTTAAAAGCTGCCCGTTCCCTTCCAATTTATGGAGAATACGTTCATAAATACTGAAGTGTCCGGTGGAAAGGTAATCGACCAGGCTCTGGCAAAAATCATCCAGCGCCTTTTCATTGAGCCGCATGTACGATTCTTTGCCAGGCTTAATGCCAACCAGATTGTAGTAAGCCACGAGCAGGTGCTTACGTACATGTAGCCAGCGATCAACCAGTTTGTTACTTCCTCCGACGTGCTCCGTCAGGCTTTCCAGCTGGTTTAGCATGATTGACTCCGCAAGATGGTGTTTAGGAACGGCTCACCCGTAAATGTAAAAATAATGTAAACAACATGCCTGTGAAGCAAAGGTTGCGCAAGAGATATGGATCGTATAATTGAAAAATTAGATAGCGGCTGGTGGATTGTCAGTCATGAGCAAAAGTTATGGTTGCCTCATGGCGAACTGCCTTACGGCGACGCAGCAAGTTTTGATCTGACCGGGCAGCGTGCACTTCCTATAGGCGAATGGGAAGGGGAGACGGTCTGGCTGGTGCAGCAGCAGCGTCGGCACGATATGGGGTCTGTGCGCCAGGTCATTGACCAGGATGTTGGCCTGTTTCAACTGGCCGGACGCGGTGTACAACTGGCCGAGTTCTACCGCTCACATAAATTCTGCGGTTACTGCGGTCATCCCATGCACCCGAGTAAAACGGAATGGGCGATGCTGTGTAGCCACTGTCGAGAACGCTACTACCCGCAAATTGCGCCCTGTATTATCGTCGCTATTCGCCGTGACGACGCTATCCTGCTAGCCCAACATGTTCGCCATCGTAACGGCGTGCATACCGTGCTGGCGGGTTTTGTCGAAGTGGGCGAGACCCTCGAGCAGGCGGTGGCGCGCGAAGTCATGGAAGAGAGCGGCATTAAGGTGAAAAACCTGCGCTACGTCACTTCTCAGCCGTGGCCGTTCCCACAGTCTTTGATGACCGCATTTATGGCGGAGTATGATAGCGGCGAAATTGTTATTGACCCGAAGGAACTGCTGGAAGCGAACTGGTATCGCTACGACGATTTACCGCTCCTGCCCCCGCCGGGCACCGTCGCGCGTCGATTGATTGAAGATACTGTCGCCCTCTGTCGGGCAGAGTATGAGTGACACACATGTTACACTGGCGTGAAATAGCTCAAGGAATGGAAAAATGACCGAACTGAAGAACGATCGTTATCTGCGTGCGCTGCTGCGCCAGCCCGTTGATGTCACTCCGGTATGGATGATGCGCCAGGCGGGCCGCTATCTACCGGAATATAAAGCCACGCGTGCCGAAGCGGGCGATTTTATGGCGCTGTGCAAAAATGCCGAGCTGGCCTGCGAAGTCACGCTGCAGCCGCTGCGTCGCTATAAGCTTGATGCGGCGATCCTCTTTTCGGATATCCTGACGATTCCCGATGCGATGGGACTTGGGCTGTATTTTGAAGCCGGAGAGGGCCCACGCTTTACCTCACCGATCGCCAGCAAGGCTGACGTCGACAAACTGCCGATCCCGGACCCGGAAGATGAGCTGGGGTATGTGATGAATGCGGTGCGCACTATCCGCCGTGAACTGAAAGGCGAAGTGCCGCTGATCGGCTTCTCCGGTAGCCCGTGGACACTGGCGACCTATATGGTCGAAGGCGGCAGTAGTAAGGCCTTCACCGTGATTAAAAAGATGATGTACGCCGATCCAAAGGCGCTGCATCTGCTGCTTGATAAGCTGGCGAAGAGCGTCACTCTGTACCTGAACGCGCAGATCAAAGCGGGCGCGCAGTCGGTAATGATTTTCGACACCTGGGGCGGTGTGCTGACCGGTCGCGACTATCAGCAGTTCTCCCTGTATTACATGCACAAAATCGTCGACGGTCTGATGCGCGAGAACGAAGGTCGTCGCGTACCGGTGACGCTGTTCACTAAAGGCGGTGGTCAGTGGCTGGAAGCGATGGCGGAAACCGGCTGTGATGCGTTAGGTCTGGACTGGACCACTGACATTGCCGATGCGCGTCGTCGTGTAGGTCATAAAGTGGCACTACAGGGCAATATGGATCCGTCCATGCTGTATGCGCCGCCAGCCCGCATCGAAGAAGAGGTGGCGACGATTCTGGCCGGTTTTGGTCAGGGTGAAGGCCATGTCTTTAACCTGGGCCACGGCATTCATCAGGATGTCCCGCCAGAGCATGCGGGTGTCTTTGTGGAGGCGGTACATCGGTTGTCTGAACAGTATCACCGCTAAGGAGTCATTATGGATCTTGCGTCATTACGCGCGCAGCAGCTTGAACTGGCCTCCTCAGTGATCCGCGAGGATCGCCTGAGGAGCGATCCGCCGGATCTGATCGGCGGGGCGGACGTTGGGTTCGAGCAGGGGGGCGAAGTGACGCGAGCCGCGATGGTCTTACTGAAGTACCCCTCGCTGGAACTGGTTGAATACAAGGTGGCGCGAATCGCCACCACCATGCCCTACATTCCTGGCTTTCTCTCCTTTCGCGAAACACCCGCGCTGATGGCCGCCTGGCAGCAGCTTTCGCACAAGCCTGATCTGCTGTTCGTTGACGGTCACGGGATCTCTCACCCTCGCCGTCTGGGCGTGGCCAGCCATTTTGGCCTGCTGGTGGATGTCCCGACGATTGGCGTGGCGAAAAAACGGTTGTGCGGCAAGTTTGAGCCGCTCGCCGCCGAACCCGGAGCGTTAGCGCCGTTGTTGGATAAAGGCGAACAGCTGGCATGGGTTTGGCGCAGCAAAGCACGCTGTAACCCGCTGTTTATCTCTACGGGTCATCGCGTGAGCCAGGACAGCGCGTTAGCGTGGGTACAACGCTGTATGAACGGCTATCGTCTGCCGGAACCAACACGCTGGGCAGATGCGGTGGCATCCGAACGCCCTGCTTTTACGCGGCTTGCAGCAAAAACGCCCCATATCGGGTAAACTGCCGCTAATTTCCGTATTTGAGAACTCATCATGTTACAAAATCCGATTCACCTGCGTCTGGAGAAGCTGGAAAGCTGGCAGCACGTCACGTTTATGGCCTGTCTGTGCGAACGCATGTACCCCAACTACGCCATGTTCTGTAAGCAAACCGAATTTGGCGATGGACAAATTTACCGCCGGATTCTGGATTTGATTTGGGAAGCGCTGACGGTTAAAGACGCGAAAATCAATTTCGATAGCCAGTTGGAAAAATTTGAAGAGGCTATTCCTTCAGCAGACGATTACGATCTGTACGGCGTTTATCCGGCGATTGATGCCTGTGTGGCATTAAGCGAACTGATGCATTCGCGTCTTAGCGGTGAAACGCTGGAACATGCAATTGAGGTTAGTAAGGCTTCGATTACGACGGTTGCGATGCTGGAAATGACCCAGGCTGGTCGCGAAATGACCGATGAAGAGCTCAAAGAGAACCCGGCCGTTGAGCAAGAATGGGATATTCAGTGGGAAATTTTCCGACTTTTAGCCGACTGTGAAGAACGCGATATTGAGCTGATAAAAGGGCTTCGTGCAGACCTGCGCGAGGCTGGCGAGAGCAATATTGGTATAAATTTTCAGCAATGACACCATAAAACGTGATTTAACGCCTGATTTGTCGTGCCTGAAGGCTTCCCATCCGCCCCCGGTCTGGTCTACATTTGGGGGGCGAAAAAAAGTGGCTATCGGTGCGTGTATGCAGGAGAGTGCTTTTCTGGCATTTCCGTCGCACTCGATGCTTAGCAAGCGATAAACACATTGTAAGGATAACTTATGAACAAGACTCAACTGATTGATGTAATTGCAGACAAAGCAGAACTGTCTAAAACACAGGCTAAAGCTGCTCTGGAATCCACTCTGGCTGCTATTACTGAGTCTCTGAAAGAAGGCGATGCTGTACAACTGGTTGGTTTCGGTACCTTCAAAGTGAACCACCGTGCTGAGCGCACTGGCCGCAACCCGCAGACCGGTAAAGAAATCAAAATTGCCGCAGCTAACGTACCGGCATTTGTTTCTGGTAAAGCACTGAAAGACGCGGTTAAGTAATTCGCGTGGCAGTGAACAGTTTTATCGAAGGGGCGGTTTCGCCCCTTTTGTCCATCTGGCGTCATTCGCTTTGGCTTTCAGGTGTGCTGTTACTGTCTGCCTGTAGTCGCCACTCTGAGCTTCCTCCGTTCACGGCCAGCGGCTATGTTGGCGATCAGGGGGCGGTACGCATTTGGCGTAAAGATTCCAGCGACGATGTTCACTTGCTCTCGGTATTTAGTCCGTGGCGTAAAGGCGATACCACCACCAGTGAATACCGCTGGCAGGGTGATTCGCTCTCGCTGATAGAACTCAACACTTACAGTAAACCACCGGAACATGTCCGTATACGCTTCGATGACCGGGGCGAACTGAGTTTCATGCAGCGTGAAGTCGATGGGCAAAAGCAGCAGCTTTCCAGCGATCAAATTGCGCTTTACCGCTATCGTGCCGATCAAATCCGCCAGACCAGCGATGCGTTGCGTCAGGGACGGGTGATATTGCGTCAGGGACGCTGGCATGCGAATAACACAGTCACGACCTGTGAAGGTGAAACACTGAAGCCCGATCTGGAATCGTGGGCGATAAACCACATTGAGCGCCGCCAGAGCCATTCATCTGTAGAAGTGAGTGTGGCATGGCTGGAAGCGCCCGAAGGGTCGCAGCTACTGCTGGTTGCTAATGAAGATTTTTGTCACTGGCAGCCTACTGCCAAAACCTTCTGAAAACCTGATGCCAGGACATCGGGCCAGATAAGGTGAGGCCGCCATCCGGCAAAAAACGTTTACCAGTGGCCCATTCCCATATGGCCGCCGCGATGGTTACCGCCACCGCCGCACCCGCCGTAGCCCATTCCCGCTCCGCGAGGTACGCCTGCCTGGGCCATTGCGACATCGCGTTTAACGCGCTGCTCATCCAGTGACTGATTCAACGCCTCCATCTCTTTTGCCACGGCATTAATTTTTGCAGTGTCCGGCGAGCTGGCTGTTAGCAACGCGTTGTACTCATAACGTTTAGAGGTCAGCTGTTGGCGCAAGGCGTTGGTCTGCGAGTAGTAATCATCATAGATTTTCTGCGCGGTAGCCTGCTGCTCAGTGGTCATTGGCGTACCGCCTCGTTGCTGCATTCCATCACCATATCCCCAGTGATTCTGCGCCAGCGTCGGGGTAGAGCCCAACGCGATAAGAGAGAGTGCAATCAGCGCCAGTTTGTTGTTCCGTTTCATGGGTCGTTCTCCTGTTGGTTAGATTACATTTCCTATTGCATCTTCCGTGCCAAAGCGGCAATCCCGGTCCCGCGGGAGTTGTAGTCGTGGCCTTTACAGGGCGACGAGTAAAAATGACTCGCCAGAACGCGCCGGCGGGTCATTTTTACCCGCTACTTTCAGCGGTTTGTGTCTGAGGGCAGGGTTATCACGGAGAAAAAATGGCATGATTTCTGCTGTATACCTGCAACGATGAAAGGAACAGGTGGGATAAAGGGAGAGCGTATGCGTCTTTATAAGGACACGGCGGCCAAGTGGTTGAGCCGACTCTTGCTGGCGGCAATCCTGATTTTGGTCGGTTGGTTTTCGATTATGACCATTCGGGACTATGGGCGGGAAAGCGGCGCCGCGCGGCAAACGCTACTGGAAAAAGGCAGCGTGCTCATCCGCGCTCTGGAGTCTGGTACGCGCGTAGGTATGGGGATGCGCATGCATCATGCTCAACAGCAGACGCTGCTGGAGGAAATGGCCGTACAACCAGGCGTGCTATGGTTTGCCGTCGTTGACGATCATGGCGTCATTATTACTCACAGCAATTCCGCGATGGTCGGTAAAACGCTCTATTCACCGGATGTCCTGCGACAACTAAGCCCCGGGGAACAGGAAAGCTGGCGGAATATTGACATGCCTACGGGGGACGGTGAAAAAACACCTGTCCTGGAAATTTATCGTCAGTTTCAGCCGATGTATGGTCCAGGACGTCATGGCATGGCGCGCTGTGCCAGCAATGACGGACAGCTTATCACCCCCGCACAAACCATATTTATCGCTTTTGATGCCAGCGATCTGGCTGCGACTCAGGCAAGAGAGTGGCGTAACACCCTGATCGTCCTGTCTGCGCTGGCGGCCGTGCTGCTGGCCACTGTGCTGACGTTCTTCTGGTATCAGCGCTATCAGCGCTCGTACAAAGAACTGCAGGATGCGATGAAGCGTAAAGAAAAACTGATGGCGCTCGGACATCTGGCGGCCGGGGTCGCGCATGAGATTCGAAACCCGCTTTCATCGATCAAGGGTTTAGCGAAGTATTTTGCTGAACGAACTCCGGCTGGTGGTGAGTCGCATGAGCTGGCGCAGGTGATGGCGAAAGAGGCGGACCGTTTAAATCGGGTGGTGAGCGAGCTGCTGGAGCTGGTGAAACCTGCGCATCTGACGCTGCAACAGGTGGATCTCAATGAGGTCATCACCCACTCATTAAACCTGGTGAGTCAGGATGCGGCAAGTCGGGAAATCCAGCTACGCTTTTCGGCCAGTTCCACGCTGCCCGCTATTCAGGCCGATCCCGACCGACTGACTCAGGTTCTGTTGAATCTGTATCTGAACGCCATTCATGCGATTGGTCGTCAGGGCACGATTACGGTTGAAGCGAGTGAAAGCAGCGGCGATCGCGTTAAAATCGTGGTTATTGATAGCGGGAAAGGGATTGCAGCGGAACAGCTGGAGGCTATTTTTACGCCTTACTTCACGACTAAAGCGGATGGAACCGGCCTTGGGCTGGCGGTAGTGCAGAACATAATTGAACAGCACGGTGGTACCATTCATGTGGCAAGCGTTGAGGGCAAAGGCGCAACCTTTACCCTCTGGCTGCCGACCAACGCGAAACAACAGGATTAACAAGGATGACGCGCGGAAAAATCAATATTCTGGTGGTAGATGACGATATCAGCCACTGCACCATTTTACAGGCGCTGCTGCGCGGCTGGGGTTATGAGGTCGCGCTGGCCTATAGCGGGCAAGCGGCACTGGAACAGGTGCGTGAACGCGTATTTGATTTAGTGCTGTGCGATGTGCGTATGGCGGAGATGGACGGCATTGCAACACTGAAAGAGATTAAAGCGCTGAATTCGGCGATTCCGGTATTGATCATGACGGCATTCTCCAGCGTGGAGACCGCCGTTGAGGCGCTGAAAACCGGGGCGCTGGACTACTTAATCAAGCCGCTGGATTTTGATCGCCTGCAGGAGACGCTGGAAAAGGCGCTGGCGCATACGCGGGAAATGGGCGCTGAACTGCCGTCAGGGTCGGCTGCGCAGTTCGGCATGATTGGCAGCAGTCCGGCGATGCAGCAGTTGATCAATGAAATCGCGATGGTTGCGCCCTCGGATGCAACGGTGCTCATTCACGGAGACTCCGGTACGGGGAAAGAGCTGGTGGCCCGGGCGCTGCATGCCAGCAGTGCCCGCTGTGATAAACCGCTGGTGACGCTGAACTGTGCGTCGCTTAATGAATCGCTGCTGGAGTCCGAACTTTTTGGTCATGAGA
This sequence comes from Citrobacter sp. S46_ASV_140, assembly GCF_018919545.1. Taxonomy (NCBI): domain Bacteria; kingdom Pseudomonadati; phylum Pseudomonadota; class Gammaproteobacteria; order Enterobacterales; family Enterobacteriaceae; genus Citrobacter; species Citrobacter sp. S46_ASV_140. The sequence continues at coordinate 4,097 of NZ_JAHLRC010000072.1, read as the reverse complement.
AAGGCGCGTTTACCGGCGCGGATAAGCGGCGGGAAGGGCGCTTTGTGGAAGCCGAAGGCGGCACGTTATTTCTTGATGAAATTGGCGATATCTCACCGCTAATGCAGGTGCGTCTGCTGCGGGCTATCCAGGAGCGGGAAGTGCAACGGGTTGGCAGCAACCAGACTATTGCGGTTGATGTCCGGCTGATCGCTGCCACTCATCGCGATCTGGCGGAGGAAGTTAACGCCGGGCACTTTCGTCAGGATCTCTACTATCGCCTGAACGTCATCACTATTGAAATGCCAGCGCTGTGCCAGCGTCGGGAAGATATTCCTCTGCTGGCCGAACATTTTCTCCAGCGTTTTGCCACACGTAATCGAAAAGCGGTGAAAGGCTTTACTCCGCAGGCGATGGATCTGCTGATCCACTATGACTGGCCGGGTAATATCCGTGAGCTGGAAAATGCGATTGAGCGTTCGGTGGTGCTGCTAACGGGGGAATATATTTCCGAACGCGAGCTGCCGATGGCGATTGCCGCGACGCCGATAAAAACGGAATACAGTGGCGAGATTCAACCGCTGGTGGATGTCGAAAAAGAAGTGATTCTGGCGGCGCTGGAAAAAACGGGCGGCAATAAAACCGAAGCCGCCCGTCAGTTAGGTATTACGCGCAAAACGCTGCTGGCTAAGCTCAGCCGTTAGTTTTGCTCACGTTCGATGGCGCGCCAGCCGATGTCGTTACGGCTGAAGCTGCCGTCCCAACGGATGTCGGTCATCAGGGCGTAGGCACGCTGCTGCGCCTCGGCAACGGTGTTGCCCAGCGCGGTGGCGCACAGGACGCGACCGCCGTTGGTCAGCACGCGATCGTCAGCAGACAGTTTGGTGCCCGCGTGGAACACTTTACCGTCAGCGACTTCTTCCAGCGGCAGGCCGTGGATCTCATCGCCAGTATTGTAGTTGCCCGGATAACCCCCTGCGGCAATCACTACGCCCAAAGAGGCGCGTTCGTCCCACTCAGAGGTTTTCTCATCCAGCTTGCCATCACAGGCGGCAAGGCACAGTTCGACCAGATCCGATTTCATACGCAGCATAATCGGCTGGGTTTCCGGATCGCCGAAGCGGCAGTTGAACTCGATAACCTTCGGGTTGCCCTGTTTGTCGATCATCAGACCCGCGTACAGGAAACCGGTGTAAGTGTTCCCTTCCGCCGCCATGCCTTTTACGGTTGGCCAGATGATGCGTTCCATGGTGCGCTGATGAACGTCGTCAGTCACCACCGGTGCAGGTGAGTAAGCGCCCATACCGCCGGTGTTCGGACCGGTATCGCCGTTGCCCACGCGTTTGTGGTCCTGGCTGGTGGCCATTGGCAGCACGTGCTCGCCGTCAACCATCACGATAAAGCTCGCTTCTTCACCGTCAAGGAACTCTTCGATAACGATACGGTGGCCCGCATCGCCAAAAGCGTTACCTGCCAGCATGTCATGAACAGCGGCTTCGGCTTCCTCCAGCGTCATCGCGACGATAACGCCTTTACCGGCGGCCAGGCCGTCGGCCTTGATAACGATCGGCGCGCCTTTCTCACGCAGATAGGCCAACGCAGGCTCAATCTCGGTGAAGTTCTGATACTCCGCCGTTGGAATGTTATGACGGGCAAGGAAATCTTTGGTGAAGGCTTTGGAGCCTTCCAACTGCGCTGCACCTTCGGTTGGGCCGAAGATTTTCAGACCGGCGGCGCGAAACGCATCGACCACGCCAATTACCAGAGGCGCTTCTGGGCCAACGATGGTCAGATCGATCTTCTCATTCTGGGCAAAGCTCAGCAGCGCCGGAATATCGGTCACGCCGATTGCCACGTTTTGCAGCGCAGGTTCCAGCGCGGTGCCCGCGTTGCCTGGTGCGACAAATACCGTTTCGACTTTTGGCGACTGCGCCGCTTTCCAGGCCAGCGCGTGTTCGCGCCCGCCGTTGCCAATCACTAATACTTTCATCGTCTGCTCCGTGGATTAATGGCGGAAGTGGCGCATGTCGGTGAACACCATCGCTATGCCGTGCTCGTCGGCGGCAGCAATGACTTCATCATCACGGATAGAACCGCCCGGCTGGATCACGCAGGTCACACCGGCGGCGGCGGCGGCATCAATCCCATCGCGGAACGGGAAGAAGGCGTCGGATGCCATAGAGGAACCTTGAACTTCCAGACCTTCGTCGGCGGCTTTAATCCCGGCGATTTTTGCGGAATATACGCGGCTCATCTGGCCTGCGCCTATACCGATAGTCATGTTCTCTTTGGCGTAAACAATGGCGTTGGATTTTACAAATTTAGCCACTTTCCAGCAGAACAGCGCATCGCGCAGTTCCTGTTCGGTCGGCTGACGTTTGGAAACTACGCGCAGTTCACCTTCGCTCACCATACCCAGGTCACGATCCTGAACCAGCAGACCGCCGTTAACGCGTTTGAAGTCCAGGCCCGGCACACGTTGTGCCCACTGACCGCAGGTCAGCACGCGGACGTTCTGTTTGGCGGCGGTGATTTTCAGTGCGTCTTCGGTTGCGGATGGCGCGATGATCACTTCCACGAACTGACGGGAAATGATGGCTTGAGCAGTTTCGGCATCCAGTTCGCGGTTGAAGGCGATGATGCCGCCGAACGCAGAGGTCGGGTCGGTTTTATAGGCGCGGTCGTAAGCATCGAGAATAGAGGTACTGACAGCCACGCCGCACGGGTTAGCGTGTTTGACGATCACACAGGCTGGCTCGTTGAATTCTTTTACGCACTCCAGCGCCGCATCGGTATCGGCGATGTTGTTGTAGGAAAGTGCTTTGCCCTGTACCTGCTGCGCGGTGGCAACGGACGCTTCTTTAACATTCTCTTCTATATAGAAGGCAGCCTGTTGGTGGCTGTTCTCGCCGTAGCGCATATCCTGCTTCTTAATGAAGTTCAGGTTCAGTGTACGTGGAAAGCGACCGGCGGCTTCTTTGCTTTCGCCGTGGTAGGCCGGAACCATGCTACCGAAGTAGTTGGCGATCATGCTGTCGTAAGCGGCGGTGTGTTCGAAGGCTTTAATCGCGAGATCGAAACGTGTGTCGAGGGTCAGAGAACCGTCGTTGGCATCCATCTCTTTAATAATGGCTGCGTAGTCGCTGCTCTTCACAACGATAGCCACATCTTTATGGTTCTTGGCAGCGGAACGCACCATCGTCGGGCCGCCGATATCAATGTTTTCTACCGCATCTTCCAGCGAGCAGCCTTCACGGGCAACGGTCTCGGCGAACGGGTACAGGTTAACAACCACCATGTCGATAGGTGCGATGCCGTGCTGTTCCATAATCCCGTCGTCCTGACCGCGACGACCAAGAATGCCGCCGTGGACTTTCGGATGCAGGGTCTTTACGCGTCCATCCATCATTTCCGGGAAGCCGGTGTAATCGGAAACTTCGGTCACTGGCAGGCCTTTCTCAGCCAACAGGCGCGCAGTGCCACCTGTAGACAGCAGCTCCACACTGCGTGCGGAAAGTGCCTGAGCGAATTCGATGATACCGGCCTTGTCAGAAACACTGAGCAGAGCGCGGCGGACTGGACGACGTTGTTGCATGGTAAATCCCCTGGATTTGACTATTACAGAGAGCGTTAGGTGAATTCTTGGCTAAAAACTCAGCTAACGCCCCTTACGGGGCATCCTTGTTGTGCGGGGGCATTGTAACGAAAACGTTTGCGCAACGCTCGCGAATTTTTAATTTTCGATTTTGACCTCTTCTTTTTCCGTTGAAGGATGCTCATATAAACAGAGAAGTGCATAAACGATCGCGTGGTTTGTGGATAACTCTGTGTGTAAATGGGTATAAGGCGGGGTTTTGCTGTGGAATGCAGCGGTCAGTCATTTTTCTGCAATTTAAGGGTTGCGGGCCGCGGGAAACTCCCTATAATGCGCCTCCATCGACACGGCGGATGTGAATCACTTCACGCAAACAGCCGGTTCGGTTGAAGAGAAAAACCTGAAAATGAGGGTTGACTCTGAAAGAGGAAAGCGTAATATACGCCACCTCGCGACAGAGCGCTAAAGCGCGTCGCAACTGCTCTTTAACAATTTATCAGACAATCTGTGTGGGCACTCGAAG
>NZ_JAHLRC010000071.1:0-18670 GCF_018919545.1 Citrobacter sp. S46_ASV_140 | reverse complement strand
CTTCGATCTGACGGGCAGTCAGACGACCACGGCCAACAGCTTTCAGACCGAAGCTGCCGAAGCTAACATCCGTACCCTGCGCCAGACCGCGGTTACGGCCTTTGTGCATTTTACGGAATTTTGTACGCTTTGGTTGTAACATCAGCGACGCTCCTTATTTACGGCCTTTACGCTGCTGCTTTTTAGGTTGCGCAGCCGGTTTTTCCGGTTGTTCAACAGCAGCCATACCACCCAGGATCTCGCCTTTGAAGATCCACACTTTAACGCCGATTACACCGTAAGTGGTGTGCGCTTCAGAGGTGTTGTAGTCGATGTCAGCACGCAGAGTGTGCAGAGGTACGCGACCTTCGCGGTACCATTCGGTACGTGCGATTTCCGCGCCGCCCAGACGGCCGCTAACTTCAACTTTAATACCTTTAGCGCCCAGACGCATTGCGTTCTGTACAGCACGCTTCATAGCACGACGGAACATAACACGACGTTCCAGCTGAGAAGTGATGCTGTCAGCAACCAATTTTGCATCCAGTTCAGGTTTACGCACTTCGGCGATATTGATCTGAGCAGGAACGCCAGCAATATCCGCTACGACTTTGCGCAGTTTTTCTACGTCTTCACCTTTCTTACCGATAACGATACCCGGGCGAGCGGTGTGAATGGTCACACGGATGCTCTTAGCCGGACGCTCGATAACGATACGAGATACAGACGCTTTAGCCAGTTCCTTAGTCAGGTACTGACGTACTTTAAAATCGCTGTCCAGGTTGTCAGCGAATTCTTTGGTGTTCGCAAACCAGGTTGAGTTCCATGGTTTTACAATACCCAGGCGAATACCATTAGGATGTACTTTCTGACCCATTGCTAGTCTCCAGAGTCTCAGCGATCGGACACAACCACAGTAATGTGGCTGGTGCGCTTCAGGATGCGATCTGCACGACCTTTTGCACGCGGCATAATGCGCTTCATGCTCGGGCCTTCGTCTACGAAAATTTTCGTAACTTTCAGATCGTCAATGTCAGCGCCATCGTTGTGTTCAGCGTTAGCAATGGCAGATTCCAGGACTTTCTTGACCAGTACAGCCGCTTTCTTATTGGTGTAGGTCAGAATATCCAGAGCCTGCGACACTTTCTTACCGCGAATCAGGTCTGCAACAAGGCGAACCTTCTGAGCAGAAGAACGAGCATGGCGATGTTGAGCTAAAGTTTCCATCTCTTCCTCCTACCTTATTTCTTCTTCGCTTTTTTATCAGCAGCATGGCCGCGATAAGTACGAGTCGGTGCGAATTCACCCAGTTTGTGACCGACCATTTCGTCGGAAACAAATACCGGAACGTGCTGACGACCATTATGGACAGCGATGGTCAAACCGATCATGTTAGGAAAGATCGTTGAACGACGGGACCAAGTGCGCAGGGGCTTCTTGTCTCCGCTTTCCACCGCTTTCTCTACCTTCTTCAGCAAGTGCAGGTCAATAAAAGGACCTTTCTTGAGAGAACGTGGCATGGCTTATCCTCTAAAATTATTTGCTACGGCGACGTACGATGAATTTATCAGTACGCTTGTTGCTGCGGGTCTTCTTACCTTTGGTCTGAACGCCCCACGGAGTTACCGGGTGCTTACCAAAGTTACGACCTTCACCACCACCATGTGGGTGGTCGACTGGGTTCATCGCAGTACCGCGAACGGTAGGACGAACACCACGCCAGCGTGCAGCACCTGCTTTACCCAGAACGCGCAGCATATGCTCAGCATTGCCAACTTCGCCCAGAGTTGCACGGCAGTCTGCTTCGACTTTACGCATTTCACCAGAACGCAGACGCAGGGTGACATAAGCACCATCGCGAGCAACGATCTGAACGTAAGTACCAGCGGAACGTGCCAGCTGACCGCCTTTACCTGGTTTCATTTCTACGTTATGAACAGTAGAACCAACCGGGATATTGCGCATCGGCAGGGTGTTACCTGCTTTGATTGCAGCATCAACGCCAGATTGAACCTGGTCGCCAGCTTTCAGGCCTTTAGGGGCCAGGATGTAACGGCGTTCACCGTCTTTGTACAGAACCAGCGCGATGTTCGCGGAGCGGTTCGGATCGTACTCAAGACGTTCAACAACTGCCGGGATACCGTCTTTGTTGCGTTTGAAGTCAACAATACGATAAGCCTGCTTGTGACCACCACCGATGTGACGAGTGGTGATGCGGCCATTGTTGTTACGACCACCGGATTTGCTGTTTTTTTCAACCAGCGGAGCAAAAGGTTTGCCCTTGTGCAGCTCTGGGTTGACCACTTTAACAACGTGGCGACGACCCGGAGATGTCGGTTTACATTTAACAACTGCCATTGTATTACTCCTCCGACTTACTCAGCGCCGCCGACGAAGTCCAGATTCTGGCCTTCCTTCAGGGTGACGTAAGCTTTTTTCCAGTCGCTACGACGACCGATACGCTGTCCGTGACGTTTAACTTTCCCTTTAACTACCAGGGTGTTAACGACTTCGACTTCGACTTCAAACAGTTTCTGCACAGCAGCTTTGATTTCTGCTTTGGTCGCGTCTTTAGCAACTTTGAGAACGATGGTGTTAGTTTTTTCCATCGCAGTAGACGCTTTTTCAGAAACGTGCGGTGCGCGCAGCACTTTCAGCAGACGTTCTTCACGAATCATGCCAGCATCTCCTCAACTTGCTTAACAGCATCAGCAGTCATTACGACTTTGTCGAAGGCGATCAGGCTAACCGGGTCGATACCAGTTGCATCGCGTACGTCAACCTTGTGCAGGTTGCGCGCAGCCAGGAACAGGTTTTCGTCCAGCTCACCGGTGATGATCAGCACATCTTCCAGAGCCATGTCTTTCAGTTTCTGTGCCAGCAGCTTAGTTTTAGGCGCTTCTACAGAGAATGATTCGACAACGATCAGACGATCCTGACGTACCAGTTCGGACAGAATGCTTTTCAGCGCGCCGCGGTACATCTTTTTGTTAACTTTTTGACTGTGGTCCTGTGGACGAGCAGCGAAGGTCACGCCACCTGAACGCCAGATCGGGCTCTTGATAGAACCTGAACGCGCACGGCCGGTACCTTTCTGGCGCCACGGCTTTTTGCCTGAACCAGTTACTTCAGCACGAGTCTTCTGAGCACGAGTACCCTGACGAGCACCAGCTGCATAAGCAACAACAACCTGGTGAACCAGCGCTTCGTTGAAATCACGACCGAAGGTAGTTTCGGAAACAGTCAGCGCGCTCTGCGCGTCTTTCAATACTAATTCCATTGCTATCCCCTTACGCCTTCACAGCTGGTTTAACGATCAGGTCGCAACCGGTCGCACCCGGAACACCACCTTTAACCAGCAGCAGGTTGCGCTCAGCGTCAACACGTACTACGTCCAGGCTCTGAACGGTTACACGTTCGTTGCCCAGCTGACCTGCCATTTTCTTGCCTTTAAACACTTTGCCCGGAGTCTGGTTCTGACCGATAGAACCCGGAACGCGGTGGGACAAGGAGTTACCGTGAGTAGCGTCCTGGGTACGGAAGTTCCAGCGCTTAACGGTACCAGCGAAACCTTTACCTTTAGAGGTACCGGTTACGTCAACTTTTTTAACGTCAGCAAACAGTTCAACGCTAATGTTCTGACCAACGGTGTATTCTTCACCATCTGCCAGGCGGAACTCCCACAGGCCGCGGCCAGCTTCTACGCCAGCTTTAGCAAAGTGACCAGCTTCCGGCTTAGTTACGCGGTTAGCTTTTTTAGCACCGGTGGTAACCTGAACAGCGCGATAGCCATCGTTAGCCAGATCTTTAACCTGAGTAACGCGGTTTGCTTCAACTTCGATAACGGTTACTGGGATAGATACGCCATCTTCAGTGAAGATGCGGGTCATACCCACTTTTTTACCGACTAAACCAATCATTGTATCAACCTCTCAATCGCTCGATGACCTGATTAACCCAGGCTGATCTGCACGTCTACACCGGCAGCCAGGTCCAGACGCATCAGAGCATCAACGGTTTTTTCAGTTGGCTCAACGATGTCAACCAGACGCTTGTGAGTACGGATCTCGTACTGATCACGCGCGTCTTTGTTGACGTGCGGGGAGATCAGAACGGTGAAACGCTCTTTGCGGGTCGGCAGCGGGATCGGACCACGAACCTGCGCACCAGTGCGCTTGGCAGTCTCGACGATTTCCGCGGTTGATTGATCGATCAGACGATGATCAAACGCTTTCAAACGGATACGGATTCTTTGGTTCTGCATGAGACCAGAGCTCCAATTATTTTATAGACGAAATAGTTACTCCTCAAACCCATTACGATTGATGGGAGAGTGTAACCGTTCTTACGTAGCCCCCTGATTGGGAGCGTTGTTGACGGTAAACCGCCACAGTTCATATCGAACTACCCGTCAGATTTGACAGGCTGGCGTATTATACGTATAGCCAGTACGGATGCAAGTGATTATGGCTATTTGCCATCGATTTCTCTCAGCGCTTGTTGCACACGTGAGCGCAATACTTCGCCATCCGGCACTTCCTGCTCGGACGCTTCATCATAGGGTATCTCTTCCAACATACTGTCACCCTCTTCGTTCTGGGTGGGTAAATCGATGCGTATCGGCAGAGGTTTCTGCTTAAAAATGTAATGCACATCCGAGAGTCGATACGCCTGAGAATCGGGCACTCCCTGCGTGGCGGTTGTCGGATGGCGCACCAACCAGACATAATGTCCGTAGTAGCCGCACATTAGCATCAGGCTGACCCACAACAGCCAGCAACAGGAACGCAGCGCCTGCCGCCAGCGGCAACTCGACACTGTTTTCGCATCAATGGGTTGATAGATTCGCATCATCACACTCGCTCCTTAGACGGCGCATGTGTTAGCACAGGTGCCGACTCATTGATTAATACCGGCGCGTCTCCAAGACTCTGACGCAGCCTTATCAGCGTCTCTTTTCCCGGCTTACCATCCACAGGCAAATTCTCCCGCTGCTGGAATGCTTTGACCTTTTCGATTAACCATGGCGTCCATGAGCCTGATTTATCGCCGGGAACGCCCAGCGCGCGGCTCAGCATCGTATCAAACCAGATGATGGTTTCCGCCGGACTCTTTTCACCGATCTGCATTTTCCTGTCAGGCGTTACATTGAGCATCAGGGTATAATTTCCCTGCCAGTGCTTCGCCAGCCACTCCTGACTGACGATCCAGGTTTTATTATCAATGATAAGATCCAGCTCGTTTCCTGATACACGCATCACAACACCGTAGACCGGTTGTTTATCGATATTCAAATGCGCGATCCACGGCAACCCGCGCCTGATGAGGTTATCTAAACGTTCCTTGCCGCTTTCGCACACCAACTCAGCGCGATCGGCCTGGTCACACCATGCCTCGTCATGCGCTGTGTCGAATCCCCAGACGCTGAATAATTGCTGCATGGCATCGCGTAATCCTCCCCGTGCGTCGCCAATATCCGGCAGGTTTTCCTTTTTTTGCGTCATCGCCACCGTTAATCCGGCGGGCACAGGAAGTTGAAGGGGAAAAACATCGACCGCCAGCCAGCCGAACGTCAAAGCCAGCGCAGCGTAAAGTCCGGGCAGTATTCCCTTGCGCAATACGCAAGAACGGAGAGTAAATGTTTCCAGCAACAATCTTTCCTGTTGAGCGGTTAACACATCCGCTTGCCTGTCCGTTGCTATTTTTCTCGCCGCCCGGGCGATGCGCCCCAGCAACGCCAGATTTCCCTGCACTGCCCGAACCGCTTTGCGCACAAATTCATGACGCATCCGCACAGGCTCGCCATCCGCCTCACGCAGTTGCTGTTGATGCATAAAATCAAGATATTCATCGTCCGTCGGCGCAGCGATGCTCGCCGACAGCGTAACACGCCGTTTAAGTCGTCGGTTACGCCTGAGCGCTTCGCCCCCCACCAGTAGCAAGCTGGCGCCAGCGTCAAATGAAGCCGCCAGATGACGGAAATTATCGACAAATGCCGGAAGATGTCTGGCGAGCGCGTCAGCATTATCAATGACAATTATTATTGGTTGCGTTGCCGGACTAAGGGCAGGCATCAGCGTTGACCAGAAACGGCTAATTCTCACATCTCGCCAGTCTGGCTGGAGTTTTCCGTGCGTACACGCCGTGTGTGTCAATTGACAGAAACCAGAGAAACCAGTGGCGGTAAACACCACTACCCTGCCGGGAAAATCCTTACCTAACTGATAAATAAGCGTCGATTTACCACACCCCAGTTTGCCGCATAATACGCCCACATCGCCAGCGCCCAGCTCATGAATAAAGATATTCTTGATAAGGGTATGTTGCGAAAAAGAGTAAATTGCATACGGTAATGCGCGTTCAGTCATCGATAAGTTCCAGTAATTGATGCGGGTATTTAACTTATTATATGTCAGGTAAATATTATCAATTTTTTATATTTGAATTAAACAACATGTTCCGACGATTAAATTGAAAACCTGAAAGTAAGCCTATATCATGCTTCTCCCGAAAAGAACAGGCATGCTATTAACAATGGATGTTATCGCGAAGCAATTTACCTTTATATTTAAGAGAAAGCGTAACGATGTGCTGTACTGCGTTATGTTTTTTGTCGGTGTCATTGTTATTATTCATTCGTTATATGCCTATAGATTATTTATTGATTCTATCAATACGAAAAACAAAACCAGTCACTCAATAACGTCCGTTGTCCTCAGGCTGCCAATGAATTTACCGAAAAACAGTAGGGAAAACGCGACTGATAATAAAGAAGATGTTTCAATTAAAAATTCGATGCTCAATCTCCAGCTAAATGGCATTATTGCGAGCACGCTAAAAACACGTTCACAGGCTATTATCACCATTAATGAGAAAGCAAAATTTTACAGTACCGGAGATAAACTTGACGATCTCCCTGACGTAAAAATTACGGACATTGATAATAATAGCGTGACGATTGATAACAATGGCTCCCGGCAACGCATCGCTTTTATTGATGAGCCTGATATATCCTCCAGGGTGCCGGCACCATCGCTGCCACATGACAGCGCGCCACATTCCCTCAGCGACATCATTATTACCAACTTTATCTATCAGCAGGAAGCGCTACAGGGCGTCAGATTAAACGCCCGTGGTCCGGTTGAACGTTTTATAGCAACCGGACTCAGGCCAGGCGATATTGCGATCAAAATGAACAACCATCCGCTAACTCAGGAAACGTCTGCAAAAGCGGCACTACAGGAATTTGTAACCTTAAACTCTGCCCAGTTTACCGTGATACGAAACGGTCAGGAAGCGTTGGTGAATGTATCCGTTACTGAGAATGATTAACCTTAAGGACGACAAAATTGCGCAAAGGAATTAAAAAAACGGCTGCATGGATATTGGCGCTCCAGTTTTTCGCCTTTCCATTTCAAACCATGTCAGCGCAATATTCGGCAAACTTCCAGGATGCGGATCTCCGGGAGTTTATTACCTCGGTCAGTAAGCAAATGGGCAAAACCATTCTGATCGATCCGTCCGTCCAGGGAAAAATCTCCGTTCGCAGCTTTGACAGTTTCAACGAGGAGGAATACTACCAGTTTTTTCTCAGCGTTCTCGATATCTACGGCTACTCGGTTATCACCCTGGATAACGGCCTGCTGAAGGTTGTTCGCTCCGCAACGCTTAAGACCGCGCCGGGGAAAGTATTGGCACAGTCGCAACCAGCGGTCGGCGATGAATTTATCACCCGCGTCGTGGCGCTGAAAAATGTCCCGGTACGCGATCTGGCTCCGCTATTACGCCAGATGATGGACAGCGGCGGCATCGGCAACGTCGTACATTATGATCCTTCTAATGCGCTGTTGATCACCGGCAAAGCCAATATAGTCAATCGCATCCTTGAGGTTGTGAAACGGGTCGATGTTATCGGTACTCAGGAACGTGAGCTTATCAAACTGCGCTACGCCTCGGCAGTTGATTTATCTGATGTAATTAACAGCCTGATTCGCGAAGAGTCAAAGGAAAACCCAACGCAGATCCTGCTGCCTAAAATTGTCGCCGACAAGCGCACCAACGCCCTTCTTATCAGCGGGCCAGACAATGTGCGCCAGCGGATGAAATCTTTAATCGCTAAACTGGATATCGAACAGACCACGCAGGGCAATACTCGCGTGTTCTATTTGAAATACGCCAAAGCCACTAAAATCGTTGAAGTGCTGACCGGCGTGTCAACCAAACTGACGGAAGACAAGCAGTCGTCTTCGCAGAGCGTGGCTACCCCTTCCCGGGGTGTCTCGATTAACGCCGATGAACAAACCAACTCGGTGGTCATTACCGCAGACCAGAGCACCATGCAGGAGCTGGAAAAAGTCATCGCTCGTCTGGATATTCGCCGCGCACAGGTACTGGTTGAAGCCATCATTGTGGAAGTCCAGGATGGCAACGGCCTGAATCTTGGCGTGCAGTGGGCCAACAGCAACGTCGGCGGTCAGCAGTTTACCAAAACGGGGCTGCCGATTTTCGACGCATCAAGAGGCGCGCGCCAGTTTGATAAAAATGGTTCGATGACCAGCGACAACCCTATCGCCAGCGCGTTAAGCAGTTTTAACGGCCTGGCGACGGGCTTCTTTGAGGGGGACTGGAGCGTCCTGCTCACCGCGCTCTCCTCAGACAACAAAAACGATATCCTCGCCACCCCCAGCATTGTGACGCTGGATAATAAAGAAGCATCGTTTAATGTTGGCCAGGATGTGCCGGTGCTTTCCGGCTCGCAAACGACCTCCGGCGACAACGTCTTCAATACGGTCGAACGTAAAACCGTCGGCACCAAACTGAAGGTCACACCGCAAATCAACGAAGGCGACGCAGTGCTGATGGAGATCGAGCAGGAGGTGTCGAGCGTCGATACCGCTTCCGGTAACGCCAGCGATCTTGGTCCGACGTTCAACACCCGCACTATCCAGAATGCCGTGCTGGTCAAAAGCGGCGAAACCGTGGTGCTGGGTGGCCTGCTGGATGATTCAAGCAGAGAGCAGGTTTCCAAAGTACCGCTGCTGGGCGATATCCCTGTACTCGGACAGCTATTCCGCTACACCTCAACGGAAAATACGAAGCGCAATTTGATGGTCTTTATCAGGCCGACCATTATTCGCGACGACGAGGTTTATCGTTCGCTCTCAAAGGATAAGTACACCCGATTTCGTGATTTACAGCAGCAGCGTATCGATAAGCAATCCAGTGGATTGCTTGGCGTGAAGGATGAAGAACGCCCGATGCTTAAGGAGCTGAATTTCGATGTGTCGTCCGATGAGCCCAACAGCCAGCCATCGCGCAATCCCTTCCGGGAATGATCCAACATGACTGACTTATGGACGCGCATTCCTCCCCAGCATCCTCTGCCGCTTAATTACGCACAGGGGCAAAAATTTGGTATCGCGGTCGCGGCGGATGAATTGTTCTACCGCACCGACACGCCGCTGGAAAACGTACTGGAGGCCAGCGTTGCCTGCCAGCGCTTCAGCCGCCTGACGCCAGCGCAATTTGACGACCACCTGGATCAACTTTTCCAGCACGGCGCCGGAGAGTCCCGGCAGATTGCCCAGGATATCGATCAGGAGATCGACCTGACGGCGCTGAGCGAAGAGTTACCCGACAACACCGATCTGCTCAGTGATGAAAACGACGCACCGGTTATCCGCCTGATCAACGCGGTTCTTCATGAAGCCGTGAAGGAAGGCGCGTCGGATGTGCATATCGAAACCTTCGAAAAATCGCTGGTGGTGCGTTTTCGTATCGATGGTGTCCTCAAGCCAGTCCTTCAGCCCGCTAAAAAACTGGCGCCGCTGCTGATTTCACGTATCAAAGTCATGGCGCGACTGGATATTGCCGAAAAACGACTGCCGCAGGATGGGCGTATTTCCCTGCGCCTCGGACGCAAAAATATTGACGTCCGCGTTTCGACGTTGCCCTCGCAGTACGGCGAAAGAGCTGTATTGCGTCTGCTGGATAAAAACAGTCTGCGCCTGACGCTGGAGAATATGGGGCTATCGGCGGTGGATAGCCTGCGGCTGAAGGGTTTAGTACAGCAGCCGCACGGCATCATTCTCGTCACCGGCCCGACAGGTTCGGGAAAAAGCACCACGCTGTATGCGATTCTCGCCGAGCTGAATTCCCCCCAGCGTAATATCCTGACCGTCGAAGATCCCATCGAGTACGAGCTGGAAGGCGTCGGACAAACCCAGGTAAACAGCCGGGTGGATATGTCTTTCGCCAGGGGACTGCGTGCCATCCTGCGCCAGGATCCGGACATCGTCATGGTCGGCGAAATTCGTGACGCCGAAACCGCGCAGATAGCGGTTCAGGCATCGCTCACCGGACATCTGGTGCTTTCCACACTGCACACTAACAGCGCCTGCGGTGCGATCACCCGATTACGGGACATGGGCGTTGAACCTTTCCTGCTCTCATCATCGCTAAGCGGCGTTATCGCCCAACGCCTGGTGCGTCGCCTCTGTCCGGCCTGCCGCGCGCATGCTCCCATTCCTGACTCTCAGAAATCCCTCCTGCACGCGCTCGATCCCACCGTTCAGACAATCTGGCAGGCTTGCGGATGCGGCGAATGTCGGGGAACAGGCTATCAGGGGCGACTGGCGATTCATGAAATTATGCTGGTGGATAAAACTATGCGCAACATCATCCATCGCGACGCCGATGAACACGCCCTGGAACAGTGCCTGCGCCAGCAAAGCCGGAGCCTGCGGGAGAACGGCCTGCTGCGCGTGCTGGCGGGCGAGACCACGCTTGAGGAAGTCATGCGGGTCACCTCTGCGCAAGAGGATACACGATGAAATATCAGTGGCAGGCAATGGATGACAGCGGCACGACTCACCGTGGAACGCTGGATGCCGCCAGCTGCAAAGAGGCGCGCGAGGCGCTGCGCGCCCAGGGTCTGCACCCGCTGGTGTTAAATGAGAAAAAGGTCATTTCGCTGTTACGGACGGTAAAAAAAACGCCTCGTTTACGGCTTAGCGGCAGTGAACTGGCGCTGTTCACCCGCCAGCTCGCCACGCTGGCCAACGCTTCGCTACCGCTTGAAGAGGCGCTGTTCGTTATTGGCCGGCAGAACAAAAATAATAAACTGGGGCTGGTGCTACACGACCTGCGCGAACGGATCCTCGCCGGACATACGCTTTCCGAATCGCTGGCCGCCTGGCCGCGGATCTTCGATTCCATTTACCGCACGCTGGTGAAAGCCGGTGAAAAAAGCGGACAGCTCGGCTGTGTGCTGGAAAAGCTGGCTGACTACAATGAGTTACGCCAGGCAACGCGCAGTAAACTCATCCAGTCACTGATTTATCCTTCCCTGCTGACCAGCGTGGCGATCGCCGTCGTCGCTATCCTGCTCACCACCGTAGTGCCCAAAATCGTGGAGCAGTTTCTGCATATGAAAGAAGCGCTGCCGATGTCCACGCGCGTGTTGCTGGCAATCAGTGGTGCCATGCGCGACTACGGATTGTGGGTAATCGCATTGCTGCTGATTGCCTTTTTCCTGTTTCGCCACTGGCTCACCCGTCCCGGCAAACGGCATCTGCTTGACCGCTGGCTTCTTGATTTCAAACCCAGTCGCGCCCTGCTGCGCGCTATCCACTGCGCCCGTTATCTGCGCACCCTGAGCATTCTCAATATCAGCGGCGTTCCGCTGCTGGAAGGGATGACGCTGGCAACCGAAGGCATCGGTAACCGAGAAATTAGTCAGCGGCTGGGTCAGGCCGCGGAGCGCGTGCGCCAGGGTTCAGGATTTCATCTCGCCCTGGAAAAATGCGATCTCTTCCCGCCGATGATGCTCTACATGATTGCCTCCGGGGAAAAAAGCGGCCAGCTCAGCGAGCTAATGGCGCGCGCCGCCGACCAGCAGGAAACACTGCTACAAAACCGAATTGCGCTGACGCTGGCGCTGTTTGAACCCGCGCTGATTATTACGATGGCGATGATTGTGCTGTTCATCATCGTCTCGGTTCTGCAACCCATTTTGCAACTCAACTCATTGGTAAGTTAAGGATAAAACGTGAATAGTGATGCACATAAGCAGCGAGGATTTACGCTGCTGGAGATGATGGTGGTGCTGGTTATTTTGGGCATCCTCGCAAGCCTGGTCGTCCCAAGTTTAATGGGCAATAAAGACAAAGCCGATCACCAGAAAGCCGTCAGCGACATCGTGGCGCTGGAGAATGCGCTGGATATGTACAAACTGGATAACTATCGCTATCCGCTGACGGCGCAGGGGCTAAAGGCGCTGGTCGAAAAACCGACCGCCAGCCCAATCCCGGAAAATTACAACGCGAAGGGCTATATCAAGCGTCTGCCACAGGATCCCTGGGGTAATGAGTATCTGCTGGTTAGCCCTGGTGAACACGGCGATTACGATATTCTCTCCGCAGGTCAGGACGGTGAACCCGGCACCGCTGACGACATTACTAACTGGGAACTGGGTAAAGCGAAATAATCGGAATGAGGCAGAAGGGATTCACGCTACTGGAGGTCATTCTGGTGCTGACGATTATCGCGCTTGGCGCCTCGCTAGTGATGATGACCTACGGGCGACAAAATGATACCGCGAAAGCTATTACTGCAGCCGAACAGCTGGCGGCACTGACTGAATATGCCGCTGACTGGTCAACCATGGAGGACCGCAGTACCGGTATTGAGATCCGCGAACAAGGCTGGCGCATCGTCACACCGATTGGCAATCGCTGGCAGACGCCAACCCAGTTCTATCGCCTGGCGACCGAGGGCAAGTGGGAAAATGACTGGCAGGTGGTTCTGTTCCCGGCGTCGCTCGCCAGGCAATCCGTCGGCACGCCGCAAATTCTGATTCACCCGGACGGTGAAATTACGCCGTTTACGCTACACATCCGCAGCCGTAAAAATAATACGCTGCTGTTCACGCTCGCCAGCACCGGCGGGCTGCCGCTGGTGCTCACCCGAGGCGAAAGCCGATGAGCCAAAGGCAATCAGGAATGACGCTTCTGGAAGTGCTACTGGCGATATTCATTTTCGCCACCTGCTCTCTCGCGCTACTCAACAGCCTGCACGGTCAGGTTAGCGCCACCGCAAAAATGGAAGAACAGGTACTTGCCGGTTGGGTAGCGGATAATGTGCTCAAAACCTATCAACTGGCCGGGCAGAGCCCCGCTAAAACAGCGACAGGCAGCAGCATTATGGGTAAACGCCGCTGGGACTGGTCGTTAACAGTCTCACCCGCCGATGCTTCTGGCCTCAGCACCTGGACAGCAGACGTCGCTCTTGAGGACAAACAGCAGATCCGCCTGCAGCGCTTTATTCCCTCGCCGCAAGGAGGACCGCAAAATGTCTCCCGGCCCTGAGAAACAGCGCGGCTTTACCCTGCTGGAAGTTTTACTGGCTATTGCTCTGTTCGCCATGCTCAGCCTGCTGACGGCGCAGATGCTGACAACGACAATTGACAGTAACGAGCAGACCAAAAAGCATCAGCAGCGTTTTTCCGCTATCGTGCGTACCGTCAATTTGCTGGATAAAGATATCCGACAGCGGGTGCCGGTAACCGAATTGCAGGGCGAAAAAGAGACGCTGATGCTGACGACAGCCAGCAGTAACAGTTATCCTGGCGCCTGCTGCGCGCCCGATATCCAGCGAGTTCAGTGGTATCTGCAGGATCATACCTTATACCGCACGCTCTGGCGCTACCCGGAAGATACAACCCCGGCCATCACTCAGCCGATGCTCAATGGTGTGAACGCCTTCACGTTGCGTTATTACAACAGTAAAGAGAAAGCGTGGACGGACACGGCGACAATCCCATCTCCTGGCGCGATGGAAGTCACTCTTAAACTTGCTGATTCCGGCACGATAACTCGTCTGACGCTGTTGCCAGATAACCGCCAACCAGGAGAACAGCAATGACCCGGCAAAAGGGCGTGGCGCTGCTGGTAGTGCTGATGATCCTGGCAATTATGGCGGCGCTGGCCAGCGAAATGACCGTGCGCTACCAGATCAACCTCAAACGCACCAGCTACACCCGGATGCGGCTACAGCAAAACTGGCTGGCAGAGCTGGCTGAAAGCCAGGCCATGCGTATTCTTGAACAGGACCTGCGGGATAATGAGAAATACCTCACTCACGAGCAGCTCTGGGCGCAGCCGCAGCGTATTCAGCTCGCCAGCGGCGATGTTGTTAGCTGGCAGCTATCTGACGAGCAGGCCTGTTACAACATTAATGCGCTGATTAACGCCCCGACCGACCGAATGAAAGAGCCGCCCGCCAGCGTGAGCGTCTTTCTCGCGCTGCTGGACAACATTGGCGTCACCAATGCCCAGGCTGAGGCGCTGGTTGATGCTATCGCCGACTACATCGATAACGACGATATTCCACGCGCCTCCGGTGCCGAAAATGAGTATTACCAAACAAGTAACGACCCCCACACCATTGGCGGACGACGTATCTGGTCAATCAGTGAGCTCAAACAAATCAAAGGGATGACGCTTTCTCTTTACCAGCAAATCTCCCCGCTACTCTGCGCGCTGCCTGATGATGAGCTAAAAATCAACATCAACACCCTGACGCGCCGGGATGCACCGTTGCTTGCGGCGATGCTCAGTAATGCTGTCCCGCCACGCGAGATTGAGCGCTTTTTTGATAGCCCACGCAAAGGACGCAAAATCAGCATTGAGACGTTGTTAAAGACATTCGATAAGGATAATCCGACTCATAAGCTGTCGCAGACCACATTCAAAAGCATTGCGGTGGCGACCAGTCGTTACTTCCGCCTTGAAACGACTATCGAACAGGGCGATAGCGCCGGGAGCACCATCAGCCAGCTGGAATACGATCCCAAAAGAAAGGCTCTGTTTATTACAGCCCGCAAAAGCGTGGCGCGCGACCATTAAAGGGAACTAAATGACGCCAGACACATTACTGCTACGTCCGCTGCCGGGAAAACTGGAATGGTGCTGCCCCAACGAGGCACAACTTCCGGTTATTGTTGAACAAGCGGATTACCTCCAGCCGAACGCGCTGGCCGACCTGCCGGATGCCGGTAACGCCTGCCTGTTCCTGTCGCCTGATTATTTCTGTTTTCGCCGCGTCGAATTACCGACGGAAAACTACAAAATCAGTGAACAAACGCTGGGCTGGCTGGTGGAGGACGCCGTTGTCGGTGATACAGACAGCCTGCACTGGACGGTTCTCGCCAGAGAAGAAAACACGCTCCATCTCGCCGGGATCGCCAGGACCACGCTGAACGATCTATTGACGACTTTCCGCACAGCTGGCGTGACGTTGACGCATATCGTTCCGGATGGTTTCTGGCTGCCGTATGTCACGGATAGCTGGAGTCTGCTACAACAAGATGAGCGATGGTTAATCCGTTACGACGCGTGGAAAACAGGCGTGCTGAGTGAGGCACTGCTCACGCATTTACTCGCCAGCCATACAGAGCAAAAAATCATCAGCGCCAGCCCACTTCCTGTGCCTCACGCTTATGTCGAATACCTTGACTGGCAGCCGCCGCTGGCATGCGCCTGCAATGGCGATAATATTCAGGACATTAACGTATTACACGGCAGCTTCCGCCCTTTGCCCCCGACACAACCGACCCCGCGTCTGCTGAAATATGCCGCCATAGCAACATTTGCCCTGGCGATAGCGCTCTTCTCAGGGCTGAAAGGGGTGATGCTCTGGCAGCTTCATCAACAGAAACAGGTGCTCTCAGCGGAAGGTGCCACCCTGTGGAACCGCTATTTCCCAGGTGATAACCGCAACAACAATTTTAAATATTTCTTCGAATCGTCCGCGAGGGATCGCTATCCGGATGTGCTGACGTTACTGACTCAGCTTCAGACCCGATTAAGCACATTGCCGGGGCTTACCATCCGCGAGGTCAACTACCGGCTCGAACAACGCCTTTTTACCCTGACGCTCAACGTTCGCGATCCGGAACATCTTCGCCGCTTTATGGTGCAGACAAACGACGAATTTATCCTGACTCAACCGCCAGAAGGGACGACAGGTAGCGTCCGGCTGACCCTGAAGGAGCGCAAATGAATATGAATAGCTGGTGGAGCGAAAAAAACGGCAGAGAGCAACGCAGTCTGATATTCCTCGCCGTTTTCTGTCTGCTGGCGGGATTCTGGTACGGCGTGGTTCAGCCCCTGGATAACGCTATTGCACAGCAGAGGCAGGAAAATGATCGTCTCAGGAGTGAGATCCAGTGGGTAAATGAGGCGATTCAGCGTCGCGGATTAGTTGCCAGCAGACCTGGCACAAAGACCGATCCGGCACTGATACAACATAGCGCGCAGCAGGCAGGTCTGAATATCAGCGTTGTGACATCCACTCCCGATCATTTTGCGATCTCGCTTCCCGTTGTTAAAACCGAACCATTATTTGCGTGGCTTAATACCCTACAAAATGAGGGAATACAGGTTTCGCAACTCACGTTTAGCGCCCGCCCGGTCGCCGGGGAGATTGCGGTGGAAGCCCTTGAACTCTATCCGGTGGGGAAATGACGGAACTCATTAACATTGCAGCAATGGCGCTTGTCGGGCTGATAGTCGGCAGCTTTATGAATGTAGTGGTTTATCGACTGCCGATCATGATTGAGCATCGGCACAGCGAAACATGGAATATCGCCTGGCCTCCGTCGCACTGTCCGCACTGCCAGCACAGGCTATCGGTGCGTAACACTATTCCACTATTCAGTTGGCTGTGGCAGCGGGGGCGTTGCCAGGCCTGCGCTCAGCCCATTTCATGGCGTTACCCACTGACTGAACTGGCGTGTTCTTGTGTTTTTGCGCTTAGCGCCGCGTTTATCTCTTCAATATCAGATGCAATTGCCATCATGACGCTGTTCTGGTTTATTTTCGCCCTGGCGCAAATTGATCTCCGGACGTACCTGCTGCCGGATGTGCTGACGCAGCCGCTGCTCTGGCTCGGTCTGCTATATCACAGCGTTTACGACAGAGAGATGTTACCCGACGCGCTGTACGGCGCTGTCGCTGGCTATCTGACGCTATGGCTGGTCTGGTGGGGATGCAAAATACTCGCGGGAAAAGAGGGCATCGGCCTGGGTGACGCTAAGCTACTGGCGGCGATGGGTGCCTGGTGTGGATGGCCAGCGCTACCGCCCATTTTACTCGCTGCATCATTGCTGGGCATTGTCTGGTGGCTGATCCTACGCCTTACCCGAAGGACGTCGATACCGCTTATCGCATTCGGTCCGTGGCTTGGACTCGCAGGCTGGTTGATTTTCAGCGCGCAAAGCTCAGGTGTTATCGGGTACTGAAATGAGCGGCATGCCTGCCGCTCTGCAAAGTTTGCATCTACGCTTCGCGAATCTGTGCCTGAAGATAGTTCTGAAGTCCCATCTTCTGGAGCAGATCCAGTTCCGTTTCCAGCCAGTCAATGTGACCTTCTTCATCAGCAAGGATTTCGATCATCATATCCCGGCTAACGTAGTCATGGACGCTGTCGGCATAGGCAATGGCTTCACGTAAATCTTTAGCCCCATCGAGTTCGAGTCGAAGATCGGATTGCAGCATCTCTTCAACATCTTCGCCTATACCCAACTTACCAAGATCCTGTAAGTTTGGGAGCCCTTCTAAGAATAAAATACGCTCGATATATTTATCAGCGTGTTTCATCTCATCGATAGATTCATGGTACTCAACATCATTGAGGCGAGTCAGTCCCCAGTTTTTGAACATACGAGCATGGAGAAAATACTGGTTAATTGCGACAAGCTCATTTCCCAATAGTTTATTGAGATAATTTATGATTTTAACATCACCTTTCATTTTATAGTCCCTCCGCTTCCACTCTTAGAGCGTAGATGGGGCTACAGGGATGTCAAAAAAAAGAGTGTGAATTAGGCGATCTCTTTAAATTCTGGCATTTGCGTTAATTCATCCTGCATGACTTCGCGGGCAGCACGAATGCACTTACCACATTGATTTCCAACAGGAATAAATTTACGCAATTGCTGAAAGGACTGAGGATGAAACTGGCGAACAGCCTGACGTATTTTTTTATCACTTATCGCATTACACAAACAAACGTACATGATCGCTCCCGTTCAATTTCTGCGCAAAGTGTAAATGAGAATAGTTATGATTACAATAGCACAACGCTATTTACGCAGCGGGAGAATGAATGAAAAATGCGAATAAATATGACAACCGCTAAATAGCGGACAGCAAAAAGGGCGCCGAAGCGCCCTTTTTAAGCTCAAAGCTAATTAATCAATAATTAGCTCATTACTTTAGCAACAACGCCCGCACCAACAGTACGGCCGCCTTCACGGATTGCGAAACGCAGACCGTCGTCCATCGCGATTGGGTGGATCAGGGTAACAACCATTTTGATGTTGTCGCCCGGCATTACCATCTCAACGCCTTCCGGCAGTTCGATGGTACCAGTCACGTCAGTTGTACGGAAGTAGAACTGCGGACGGTAGCCTTTGAAGAACGGAGTATGACGGCCGCCTTCATCTTTGGACAGAATGTACACTTCAGATTCGAACTTGGTGTGCGGCTTGATAGAGCCCGGCTTAGCCAGGACCTGACCACGTTCGATTTCTTCACGTTTGATACCACGCAGCAGAACACCAACGTTCTCACCAGCACGGCCTTCGTCCAGCAGTTTGCGGAACATTTCAACGCCAGTACAGGTAGAC
>NZ_JAHLRC010000070.1:0-18777 GCF_018919545.1 Citrobacter sp. S46_ASV_140 | reverse complement strand
CGGTAAAAAACAATACATCCCGTTATTCATCATTGGTTTCTTCTTGGTCACATATTCAGGGCTAAACACCATAGGGATATCCATTTTTGGTTTATGTGCTGTTCTCTTATACATGCAATCAAAAACTGCGAAAGGAACACAAAATGGCTAATAATATCGACTTAAAGGAAGCCGAAAGCTCACCAATTACGAATAGAGATGTGCAGATTGTCTGGTTAAAATGGCATGCTTTCTCAGAAACATCATTAAATTTTGAACGGTTACAGGCTCTAGCCTTTTGTAATTCAATGACAGGGATTTTAGCTAAGCTATACCCGAATAAGAGGGATCTTTCAAAAGCGTTACAGCGCCATTTGACGATGTTTAACACACAAGCTAACTGGGGCTCAGTGGTAAACGGCATCACTATCGCACTAGAAGAAAAAGCATCCCAGGAACCGGAAGAACAGCGAACAGCCACAACCCAATTAGTGACCAGTTTAAAAACGGGGCTAATGGGTCCAGTCTCAGGTATCGGGGATACGCTAGATTTTGGCACATTGCGACCTATTGTTATTGGGGTATGTATTCCTTTTGTATTGCAAGGGTACGTATTAGCCGCGTTACTGCCATTGATCTATCAAGTTGTCTATATGTTCTTCGCTAGCCGATTTGCACTTAATATTGGCTATAAAAAGGGGAAAGAGTCAATTTTAGAGATACTCCACTCTGGCAGTATCCATAAAATTATTGAAGGCGCAGGTATGTTCGGCCTGTTGATGATGGGGGCGCTTTCTGCCACTTATGTAAAGATTAAGACACCGCTACATATTACTACTGGTGGGGGGAATACTATTGTCCTGCAGGACATGTTAGACAAAATTGTGCCTAACTTACTCCCCCTGGTTGCGGTTCTCGGTATTTATATATACATCCAGAAGTGTGGACCGCATTTCCTAAGAATACTGGTAGCAATCCTCTCTTTAAGCCTTATTTTTTCATTCTTCGGTTTATTGTAATATGAAAAAAATACTTATAACGCCAAGGCCCTTTCTTAGTAAGGGGCAAAAATATCTGGATGAATTACAGGCAGCAGGTTATATCGTCGAATGTAATACGAGCGGCGGACGTTTTAGTAAAGAAGAGTTGATGGTAAAAATTAAAGATGCCGATGCTATTATTACAGGCAACGACCCTTTAGATCAAGACGTTATAGATTGTGCGAAAAAACTAAAAGTAATCTCAAAATATGGTGTTGGTTTAGATAATATTAACGTTGAGTATGCGAACAGCAGAAATATTGTGGTGCATAAAGCACTCAACGCCAATTCTGTATCGGTAGCAGAAATGGCTATTCTAATGATGCTATCCAGTGCCAGAAAGTATGTTGAAATCGAACAACAGGCTAAATGCAGTAATGATGTAAGATTGGTGGGTACTGAGTTACATAAAAAGACATTAGGGCTGATTGGCCTTGGTGCTATTGGCAAACATGTAGCCCACATCGCTAACGCTATGGGTATGGAGATCATTGCATACGACCCTTATATCAATCAGAGTCAGGTTTTTCCGTATATAAACTTTAAAGAGTTAGATGAGGTGTATCAGCTCAGTGATGTTATCTCGCTTCATTTGCCTTTACTAGATAGCACCAGGCACATGATTGATCAGCACGCATTCGAAAAAATGAAACCTTCCGCAATATTGATAAATACTGCACGAGGCGGTTTGATTGATGAAAATAGTTTATACAATGCTTTAATTACTCATAAAATTTCTTTTGCTAGTGAAGATATTGAACTTAAAGAACGAAAAGAAGAAACAAAACAACTCATGAATTACTCGATCACGCCACATGCGGCTTCGTTTACTCAGGAAGCAGATCTTAACACAATTCAAATCTCGATTAAAAATGTTACCAACGAACTGGAGAAAAGATAATGAAAGAACTTAAGGGAATTATTACTGCGATGGTGACACCATTTGATGAAACGGAAAAAATGGATATCCCGGCAGCAAGAAAGATGGCTCGCTGGTTAGTCAACAATGGTGTTCATGGATTATTTATTTGTGGCACCAACGGTGAATTTCATCTGTTATCAGATGATGAAAAAGTAGAACTCACCAAAGCAGTCGTTGATGAAGTGGGTGATGACGTAACTATTTGCGCCGGTGCCGGTTGCTGTAGCACACAGCAAACTATTGCTCTGACTCAACGACTCGTTGATGCTGGCGCAGATTACATTTCAGTTGTAACCCCCTACTATCTGGTGCCTAATCAGGAAGATTTATATAAACATTACTATGATATTGCGGCCAGCACAGCAGCACCTATTATTCTATACAATCTCCCAGGGCAAACGGGCCTAAGTATTGAATACGAAACAGCGAATCGCCTGGCTGATATCGATAATATCGTGGCAATCAAAGATAGCAGTGGAAAATTTGAAGTACAAAAACAGTACCTTGAGATTTCAAAACACAAAAATTTTAAAGTATTGAACGGTTCAGATTCGCTGATGCTTGATGCATTTAAAGAAGGTTCAGTTGCCAGCGTCGCAGCCACATCAAATGTTTTACCGAAGATTGAAGTAGATTTGTATAACTACTTTATCGCGGGGCAGTTGGATCAAGCACAGGAAGAGCGTAATAAGATCGATGCGCTGCGTATGAACATTAAGAAAATGACCGCACCTGCAGTAATGAAAGAGGCTCTTAACTTAATGGGGATCACCGCAGGCATTACCAGAAGACCAATACATATGCCGAATGAAATCATCACTCAGGATATCAAAGAGATGCTGGCAGCCTATAATCTCCTGCCACAATAAGTTTTACCGACAGTATTCGACTGCATTAAGGTGACATGTTTGCCCAGAAACCGGGCAAACATGTCACCTTGTCAGGCGCAGGGGCATCAATCACTTCGGCCCCCCACAACACCAGAGAGGCAAAAGCAAACCTGGCAGAGGAAAGCGTGATAGCAGTTTGAAGTATCAATGAGACATAAAAAACCCCGGATTTTCATCCAGGGTTTATCAGCATTTCCAGGTCGGCGGAAGATTACGCTTCGATCGCTGCACGCAGTTTTTTCATGGCGTTCTTTTCAAGCTGACGAACACGTTCAGCAGAGACGCCGTAGCGATCGGCCAGTTCCTGCAACGTCGACTTGTTGTCTTCGTCCAGCCAACGGGCGCGAATGATGTCCTGGCTACGCTCGTCCAGACCCTCCATTGCGTGGGTCAGTTTATTCGCGGCCTGATCTTCCCAGTTATCTTCTTCAATGCCGTCGGCAAAGTTAGATGATTTATCCTGCAGGTACAGAACCGGCGCCATCGGCTGGCTGTCAGACTCGTCGTCTGAAGACATGTCAAACGTCATGTCCTGCGCCGCCATACGGGATTCCATTTCGCGCACGTCTTTGCTGGAAACACCCAGCTCACGAGCAACCATTTCAACTTCGTCCTGATTGAACCAGCCCAGACGCTGCTTGGTTTTACGCAGGTTAAAGAACAGCTTACGCTGCGCTTTGGTGGTCGCGACTTTTACGATACGCCAGTTACGCAGAACGTATTCGTGGATCTCTGCTTTGATCCAGTGCACGGCGAAAGAAACCAGGCGCACACCCACTTCCGGGTTGAAACGGCGCACGGCTTTCATCAGGCCGATATTGCCTTCCTGAATCAGATCCGCCTGCGGCAGGCCATAGCCCGCATAATTACGAGCAACATGAACAACAAAGCGCAGGTGAGACAGGATCAGCGTTTTAGCTGCTTCCAGATCGCCCTGGTAATGCAGCTTTTCAGCAAGTAGCCGCTCCTCGTCAGCCGACAACATCGGCCACGCGTTCGCAGCCCGGATGTAAGATTCCAGGTTACCAACAGGGGCTAAAGCTAAATTTTGCATTTCTTTGGTCATTCAAATCCTCTCAATCTTTTCATCTGACGCGTTGGCTAAAACCAATAGCAACAACCATGCCAGAGCTTATGAGCAACGAGAATATCATTCAATCTTTTATCAGACAGTGATTTTATCCACAAGTTCCATGTCGTAATGTGTATAGATTACGCACAAAATGTGACATCACAATGAATACGCTGGGAAGAGATAACAGGGACTCTTTCCCTGCAGAGCGAACTACTCAGTGCAGGGAAAGATTATACCAGAGATTTTTTAATCGGGGGTAAAGTGGCGTAAATGTTGAACCGTGGCAAGCCAGGCTGCCACCCAGCCAATCATCGAGCACACCAGCAGCAATAACAGGCATTCGTCGAATGATAAGCCGTTGATATCAAACTTAGTTCCAAAAACCTGCGCCACCTCAGTAACCGCTGACGACAGGCGCATCACCAAAATTTCTGACAAAATCAGTGAAAGAAATGCGCCGGAAAAACCGAGCAGCGCGCCGCCGTAGAGGAACGGACGCAGGATAAACCCATCCGTCGCGCCAATCAGTTTCTGCACGTTAATGGTATCGCGACGCGCAAAAATACTCAGCCGCACACTGTTACCGATGACGAGGAAGACCGCCGCTACCATCAGCACGCCAATCATCGCGGAGACGCGTCCGACAAGGCCCGTCAGCGCCGCCAGACGGGCAAACCAGCTGTCATCCATGCGCACTTCATCAATACCGTTGATTTGTGCGATACGGTCGCGCAGCGTGTTCAGCGACTCCGTGCCCTGGAAGTCCAGTTTCGGGATAACTACCGCCACGGCCGGTAGCGGGTTCTCTTCCAGCATATCCAGCGCGCCGCCAAAGCCGGACCAGTTACGGAATTCGCCCAGCGCGTCATCGCGGGAAAGATAATTCACTTTCTCCACGCCCTGCTCGGCCTGCAACTGACCAACCACCCGCGCTGCTGCATCATCATCCAGCGTTTTTTGCAGGTAAACGGTGATCTGCGGAGAAGGATAATACTGGCTTGCCGCATGGTCGACGTTCTTATAAACCATGTAGCATACGCTTGGCAGCGTCAGGGAGATGGCAATAACCATCACCGTCAGGAACGTCGCCAACGGCTTGCTTTTCAGGTCCTGTAACGCGCCCTGGAACGCGTAGCGTACCTGCTCGTTAAAGACATTGGTTTTACGCGAGTTCGGCTTTGGCGCGGCTTTCGCCCGCTTTGGCGCGTTACGACCGCCATCTCCCGGCGCGCCGCCCGATTTACGGAAGCGATCCAGTCGGCCACCGAACTGTTTGATTTGATTAATAGCGTCACGTCTATTCATGGGCCAGGCCTCCATGCAGATGTCCATCGCTCAGAACCATTTGGCGATAGGAGCGACGGGAGATCAGGCCAATATCGTGCGTGGCCATTAATACCGTGACCCCGACGCGGTTAAACTCTTCAAACAGGCGAAGGATCCCTTCCGACAACGCGTCATCCAGGTTCCCTGTTGGTTCATCCGCCAGCAATACCGCCGGTTTGTTCACCACCGCACGGGCGATGCCCACGCGCTGTTGTTCACCGCCGGAGAGCTGAATAGGGAAGTTTTTCGCTTTGTCCAACAGTCCGACCTTATCCAGCGCCGCTGACACGCGACGACGAATATCGTCCCCGCTGGCGCCCGCGATGATCAGCGGGATTGCCACGTTGTCAAACACGGTTCTGTCCATCAACAGATGGTGATCCTGAAAAATCATGCCAATCTGACGACGCAGAAACGGCACTTCACGGTTTTTCAAACGGCTGATGTCATGCCCGCTGAAGTAGATTTTCCCGGCGCTGGGCCGTTCAATTCCACAAATCAGCTTCAGCAGGGTACTTTTCCCCGCACCGGAGTGGCCGGTCAGAAATGCCATCTCGCCAGGCTGCATATGGAAGGTAACTCCCTGCAGCGCTTGTCTCCCACCGAGATAGGCCTTGCTGACATGTTCAAAGCGAATCATTGTTAATCCTCTCGGGCAAAAAGTGCCTCTATAAAATCGTCCGCTTTAAACGGACGTAAATCCTCGATACGTTCGCCTACACCGATATAGCGGATAGGGATGCCAAACTGATCGGCAACCGAGAAGATGACCCCGCCCTTCGCCGTACCGTCCAGCTTAGTCAGGGTGATACCGGTTAAGCCCACCGCTTCATGGAACAGTTTGGCCTGGCTTATCGCATTCTGCCCGGTGCTGGCGTCGATAGTCAGCATAACTTCATGCGGCGCATCTTCGTCGAGCTTCTTCATGACGCGAACGATTTTTTTCAATTCTTCCATCAGGTGCGATTTGTTCTGCAAACGCCCTGCGGTATCAGCGATCAGCACATCTACATTACGCGCCTTCGCCGCCTGGATGGCATCAAAGATGACGGACGCGGAATCCGCGCCGGTATGCTGAGCAATCACCGGGATGTTGTTACGCTGACCCCAGACCTGCAGCTGCTCTACCGCCGCCGCACGGAAGGTATCGCCCGCCGCCAGCATCACCGATTTACCCTGCTGCTCAAACTGACGCGCCAGCTTTCCGATAGTGGTGGTTTTACCCACGCCGTTGACGCCAACCATTAAGATAACAAACGGCGTCTTGCCATCAACATTCAGCGGTTCTTCCACCTTCGCCAGAATCTCGCCCATCTCTTCTTTCAGCAGGCCGTACAGCGCTTCCGCGTCTTTGAGCTGCTTACGGCTGGCACCTTCCGTCAGATTTGCAATAATCTTGCGGGTCGTTTCTACGCCCACGTCGGCAATCAGCAGTTGCTCTTCCAGCTCTTCAAACAGATCATCGTCGATCTTTTTACCACGGAACAGACTGATAAATCCGGAACCAAGGTTTTCTTTTGTTTTCAGGAGGCTGCGTTTCAGACGCGCAAAGAAACCTTCTTTCGTTGGTTTTTCCTGCTCCTGGACTCCCTCTTCTTCTGTCGGTGCTTCTACGGCAGGTTCTTCTACCGGCACCACCATCACGGCTTCTTCAGCAGCCTCAGCAGCCAGCGCCTGAGCTTCCAGCTCTTCATCAGTCAGGTGCGGTTCGTTTTCGGCTTCTTCTTCAACCGCCTCAACGATTTCCACGGTTTCCGCTTCGGCCTGCCACTCTTCGGCAGAAACCTCTTCGGTTTTCACCTCTTCCGGCAGCGGCAATTCTTCGCGTTCGATAACCGTCGCCGCTGGCGTTTCCACAACAGGTTCAGCAGCGGGTTCAGCAACCAGCTCAATCTCCGGCTGCGATTGTTCGGCAACAGGTTCTGCTTCCGGCTGCAGTTTTTCGATTTCCGCAACCTGTTCAGTCACTTCAACAACTTCAGCTGCAAAAGCTTCCGTTTCCGCCTCGCTACGGGTTTCCTCGGCGCGCGGCTGTTCGTCAACGACGGTAGTTTCTTCAGCAACCGGTTGTTGTTCTTCGTTTTTTAATTCTGTCTCGTTTTCCGGTGCCTGCTCTTTTTGACCAAAGCCCAGCCAGGAAAAAAAGCCACGTTTTTTCTCTTTCGCCATTTGCGACTACACTCCCCCGCTGTTGCTTCATGGCACAGCGTCAACGCTATGTACATAGCAGCTAAAAAAATGATGAAATAGTCTATCACTTATACCCGATGAATTTCGAGTTACGTCAAGGCGGCAAGCGCACGAATCCCGATGAGCTTACTTTTAGTAAGTGATTTGGGTGAGAAAGTGCAGCCAACGAAGAGGTAACTTGAAAGGCGACGGGTTAACTTAACTCACATCACCGCCTGGAATGACACGTCAGCAGCGGATTGAGCAATAATTGAAATGAAAAAACCGAATCACTCTGGTAGCGGCCAGATCCGCATTATTGGTGGTCAATGGCGTGGCCGTAAACTCCCGGTTCCGGATAGTCCCGGTCTGCGCCCAACCACCGACCGCGTACGCGAAACCTTATTTAACTGGCTGGCCCCGGTAATGGTCGATGCTCACTGCCTGGACTGCTTCGCCGGCAGCGGCGCGCTGGGGCTGGAAGCCCTCTCTCGCTATGCGGCAAATGCGACGCTTCTGGAAATGGATCGCGCGGTATCACAGCAGCTACAAAACAATCTCGCCACGCTGAAAGCTCCCCATGCCCGGGTCGTCAACACCAATACCCTGACATTTTTGGCCCAGACGGGTACGCCGCATAACGTGGTGTTTGTTGACCCGCCGTTTCGCAAAGGATTACTGGAAGAAACATTAACTCTTCTGGAAACTCATGGCTGGCTGGCAAATGAAGCGTATATTTACGTTGAAAGCGAAGTAGAAAACGGTTTGCCGCCGGTTCCGGTGAACTGGTCGCTGTACCGCGAAAAAGTCGCCGGACAGGTCGCCTATCGCCTTTACCAACGTGAAGCACGAGGAGAACACGATGCTGATTAACCTGGGACGCCTGCTGATGTTGTGCGTCTGGGCATTTTTACTACTCAATATTTTCCAACCCTTTCCACGCCCGCTTAACATCTTCGTTAACGTCGCACTGATTTTTATGGTGCTGATGCATGGCATGCAACTGGCGCTGTTAAAAAGCACCATGCCTAAAGATGGCCCGCAGATGACCCGCGGAGAGAAAATCCGTATTTTTCTGTTCGGCGTCTTTGAGTTACTGGTTTGGCAGAAGAAGATTAAAGATCAGTTGAAAAAGTAACTGTGATCTTTTCGCCCGGCGGCGCTTAGCAGGCCGGGGCGACAAAATCTCCAGGCCGGACAAAGCGTAAGCCGCAATCCGGCATCAGTCAGATGAAACCTTAGCGTTCACTGTAAAATCAACAAAACGCGAACCTTTATAACTCAGCGTTCCCTTATCCCCGACCGTTAACGCATGGTACTGCTGGGCATCCAGACGAAACGTCTGCTCGAAGCCGCCACTTTGTGGCTTAAAACTGACTTCATAGCGCATGCTGGTCCCCGCCGGGCTCACTTCCTGCTGGCGGGATCGCCGATCGTTAAGCGGTTTTTCCCGTTTGTTACTCACCACCACCTGCTTTTGCACTAACGGCGCAGTATCATTATCGGCTTTTTCACGCCGCTGCTGAACGAAGCGAAACGACGCAGCAACAACGATTAATACAATGATAACAATGAAGAAAAGTGGTGGTTTGCTCATATTATTAACCCATCAGAAAATGCGGAAATAAGCATACATTGCCTGTTATGGTGTTGTCATCTGGCAGTGTCGACCTCTACACTGAACAGTAGAGCCGTGAGCACCCCGCTTACGAAAAAATAACGAATTCAAGGAACTAAGATGCTTTGGTCGTTTATCGCTGTCTGCCTTTCCGCATGGTTGTTCGTGGATGCTTCCTATCGTGGGCCCGCCTGGCAACGCTGGGTCTTTAAACCCCTAACGTTACTCCTGCTGGCGCTGCTGGCCTGGCAGGCGCCAATGTTTAATGCTGTCAGCTATCTGGTGTTGGCTGGCCTGCTTGCCTCGCTGCTGGGCGATGCGCTGACGCTGTTACCGCGCCAACGCCTTTTGTATGCCGTGGGGGCATTCTTCCTGTCGCATCTGCTGTATACCATTTACTTCGCCAGCCAAATGACGCTGTCGTTCTTCTGGCCTTTGCCGTTGGTGCTGGTGGTGCTGGGGGCGTTGCTGATTGCCGTGATCTGGACGCGACTTGAAGAGCTACGCATCGCTATCTGTACCTTTATTGGTATCACGCTGATGATGGTCTGGATGGCTGGTGAGCTGTGGTTTTTCCGCCCGACCGCTCCGGCGCTGTCGGCCTTTATGGGCGCATCACTCCTGTTCATCGGCAACATTGTCTGGCTGGGTAGCCATTACCGTCGCCGCTTTCGCGCCGATAACGCAATTGCTGCCGCCTGCTACTTCGCCGGACATTTCCTGATTGTTCGTTCGTTGTATCTTTAAAACGCTTGACTCTGGAGTCGACTCCAGAGTGTATCCTCCGGTTAATATGAAATGATTATCAACCGGAGGATGCCATGTCGACACCCGATTCCAGTGGCAAAAAAGCCCCACAATTTTCTTCTTTCAAGCTAGCGCCTGCGCCACAAAAGGCTGACGACTGCTGCTGCGAAGGAAGTTGCTCCACCCCACCACCCGTATCCGGTACCGTAATGGGTACCCGCTACTCCTGGAAAGTGGCAGGCATGGACTGTGCAGCCTGCGCCCGAAAAGTGGAGAATGCGGTCCGCCAGGTCAACGGCGTCAACCAGGTCCAGGTTCTGTTTGCCACCGAAAAACTGGTAGTCGACGCGGGTTCCGATATCCGCCTGCAAGTTGAAAGCGCAGTGCAAAAGGCAGGCTATACCCTGCGCGATGAG
Source organism: Citrobacter sp. S46_ASV_140 (assembly GCF_018919545.1). Lineage (NCBI taxonomy): Bacteria > Pseudomonadati > Pseudomonadota > Gammaproteobacteria > Enterobacterales > Enterobacteriaceae > Citrobacter > Citrobacter sp. S46_ASV_140. The sequence goes on along the minus strand of NZ_JAHLRC010000070.1, from coordinate 8,595 downwards.
CAAGCGCCAGACGCCGCCCCCGAGTCGCGGTTTAAAGAGAACCTGCCGCTGATTTCGCTGATTATCATGATGGCGATTAGCTGGGGGCTGGAGCAGTTCAATCACCCCTTTGGCCAGATAGCATTTATCGCCACCACGCTGGTAGGTCTGTATCCCATTGCCCGTCAGGCCCTGCGTCTGATGAAAACCGGCAGCTACTTTGCCATTGAAACGTTGATGAGCGTGGCCGCCATTGGCGCACTGTTTATCGGCGCGACGGCAGAAGCCGCCATGGTGCTGCTGCTGTTTTTAATTGGCGAACGCCTGGAAGGATGGGCCGCCAGCCGCGCCCGTAAAGGGGTCAGCGCACTGATGGCGCTCAAGCCGGAAACCGCCACGCGCCTGCGTAACGGCGAGCGCGAAGAGGTTGCTATCAATACTCTCCAGCCAGGCGATGTTATCGAGGTTGCCGCGGGTGGGCGTTTACCTGCCGACGGCAAGCTGGTCTCCGGATTTGCCAGCTTTGATGAAAGCGCCCTGACCGGCGAATCGATACCGGTTGAGCGCGCCACCGGCGAGAAAGTCCCGGCGGGCGCCACCAGCGTGGACCGTCTGGTAACGCTGGAAGTACTCTCCGAACCGGGTGCCAGCGCCATTGACCGTATTCTGAAATTGATTGAAGAAGCGGAAGAACGCCGTGCCCCCATTGAGCGCTTTATTGACCGTTTCAGCCGGATTTACACCCCAGCCATTATGGCGGTTGCGTTGTTGGTCACCCTTGTACCACCGCTGCTGTTTGCCGCATCCTGGCAGGAGTGGATTTATAAAGGGCTGACGCTGCTGCTGATTGGCTGCCCATGTGCGCTGGTGATTTCCACACCCGCAGCCATTACCTCTGGCCTTGCCGCCGCGGCGCGTCGTGGCGCGTTAATCAAAGGCGGGGCCGCGCTGGAGCAGTTGGGTAGGGTAACGCAGGTCGCGTTTGATAAAACCGGCACCCTGACCATCGGTAAACCGCGCGTCACGGCGATTCACCCGGCAAGCGGTATTGGCGAGGCAGAACTGCTGGCGCTGGCGGCAGCAGTAGAGCAAGGCGCGACGCACCCGCTGGCGCAGGCGATTGTTCGGGAAGCCCAAACGCGCGAACTGACTATCCCTGTCGCAAAAGATCAGCGGGCGCTGGTTGGCTCTGGCATTGAAGCACTGGTCAACGGTGAACGCGTGCTGATTTGCGCCGCCGGTAAGCAGCCTGCCGATACTTTTGCCGGGCAGATAAGCGAGCTGGAAAGCGCGGGTCAAACGGTGGTGCTGGTGCTGCGTAACGATGCCGTTCTCGGCGTGCTGGCCCTACAGGACACGCTGCGCGACGACGCCCGTAGCGCCATCAGCGAGCTTAATCAGATTGGCGTGAAAGGGGTGATCCTGACGGGTGATAACCCGCGAGCGGCGGCAGCTATTGCCAGTGAATTGGGTCTCGAATTCAAAGCGGGTCTATTACCGGAAGATAAAGTACAGGCCGTTACCCATCTTAACCAACAGTCGCCGCTGGCGATGGTCGGCGACGGCATCAACGACGCTCCGGCAATGAAAGCAGCCACCATTGGCATTGCGATGGGAAGCGGGACCGATGTCGCGCTGGAAACCGCCGATGCCGCCCTGACCCACAACCGCCTGCGTGGTCTGGTGCAAATGATTCAGTTAGCCCGCGCCACCCACGCCAATATTCGCCAGAACATTGCGATTGCGCTAGGCCTCAAGGGGATTTTCCTCGTCACCACCCTGCTCGGGATAACCGGATTGTGGCTGGCGGTGCTGGCAGATACGGGGGCGACGGTACTGGTGACCGCTAACGCGCTGCGGTTACTACGTAAAGGATAATGCGTCTGTGCCGGACGGCTGTTGCATTAGCGCCATCCGGCTAAGATTACTGGCCTTTGCGCACCAGATAGCGGTACGGCAGAGAGTCGGTCTCTTTTGCCACCAGCTCATGCTCCATAAAGGTACAGAAGCCAGGAATGTCACGGGTTGTCGCCGGATCGTCGGCGACAATCAGCAGCGTTTCACCCGCTTGCATGCCGCGCACGGTTTTACGCACCATCATTACGGGTTCCGGGCAGCGCAGCCCCTGGGCATCAAGAGTATGGTCGGGAGAGGTAAACAGATCGCTCATCGTAGTCTCGTTCATTCAAAAACGGCGTTATTTTACGCTCTGTTGTGGCGTAAGCCAATCAGGTTAACGATTGCGTGAAAAACAACCATTGCAATGTGCTCTTAAAGCAGTATCATGCGACGGTTTTTTATTGGGTTCCCTCACCCCATCCAACAAAAAGGTCACAATATGACTCCGTTTACACAATCTCAACGCGTAAAAGCGTTGTTTTGGCTATCGCTATTTCATCTGCTGGTGATCACCTCCAGCAACTATCTGGTGCAGCTACCGATCTCCATTTTGGGTTTCCATACCACATGGGGCGCTTTCAGCTTTCCGTTTATTTTCCTCGCGACCGATCTGACCGTGCGTATTTTTGGCGCACCGTTGGCACGACGTATCATCTTTGCGGTAATGATCCCCGCGCTGCTGATCTCCTATGTCGTTTCATCACTGTTCTATATGGGATCGTGGCAGGGATTCGGCGCACTGCTGCACTTTAATTTGTTTGTCGCCCGTATCGCCGCCGCCAGCTTTATGGCTTACGCGTTGGGTCAAATTCTGGATGTGCATGTCTTTAACCGTCTGCGTCAGAACCGTCGCTGGTGGCTGGCGCCAACGGCTTCCACGCTGTTTGGCAACATCAGCGATACGTTAGCCTTCTTCTTTATCGCTTTCTGGCGCAGCCCGGATGCCTTTATGGCCGAGCACTGGATGGAAATCGCGCTGGTTGACTACTGCTTCAAAGTGCTGATCAGCATTATTTTCTTCCTGCCGATGTACGGCGTGCTGCTGAATATGTTACTGAAAAGGCTGGCAGATAAATCCGAAATCTCTGCATTGCAGACGAGTTAAAGGTTCATTTTCCGAGTTGTGATAAGATGGACGAATGAGCCGTTATGGCCGTTTATCGAAAGGAAGAAGTCAATGCGCAATCTGGTTAAATATGTCGGTATTGGCCTGCTGGTTATGGGGCTTGCGGCCTGTGATAATAGCGATACAAAAGCGCCAGCAGAGGGTGCTGCCGCAGAAAGTAGCGCCACCGGACAACCGGTCAGCCTGTTGGACGGTAAACTCAGTTTTTCCCTGCCAGCGGATATGACCGATCAGAGCGGCAAACTGGGCACCCAGGCGAACAATATGCACGTTTATTCTGACGCAACCGGCCAGAAAGCGGTGATTGTGATTGTTGGCGACAATACCAACGAAGACCTGGCTGTGCTGGCAAAACGCCTGGAAGATCAGCAGCGTAGCCGCGACCCGCAGTTGCAGGTCGTCACCAATAAATCTATTGAGCTGAAAGGCCACACGCTGCAGCAGTTAGACAGCATCATCTCGGCCAAAGGCCAGACCGCTTACTCTTCCGTGGTGTTGGGTAAAGTCGATAACCAACTGCTGACTCTGCAAATCACGCTGCCTGCTGACGATCAGCAAAAAGCGCAGACTACCGCAGAAAACATCATTAACACGCTGGTTATCCAGTAACGGTTAAGACGATGACTCGGCCTCCGGTGACACCACCTGAGGCCGTTTTTTTAATCGCCAGGTCAGCAATAACGCCACCGCCACCAGCCCTGCCGCCGCCAGATAGATAACCGGCACGCCCGCCCACGTCATGACCAGCCCGGCCAGCGGCCCCGTAACTCCCAGTGATAAATCCATAAACACCGTATACGTCGCCAGCGCAGCGCCCTGATTTTGCTGCGGGACGGCTTTTACCGCCACCACGCCCAGCGCCGGGAACACCAGCGAAAACCCTGCACCGGCCAGCAGGACGCCGCTTTTCGCCATCCACGGCATGGAAGCCATCCCGACCAGCAGCAGCCCAACAATCTCGACGGTAAAGCAGATCATCGCCACATTTAGTCCACCTAAACGGTTGATACCATTTGGGAATAACAGGCGGGTCCCCACAAACGTGCAACTAAAAAGCGTTAGCGCGAAAGCGGCACCGTCCCAGCCTTTGGCATCATAAAACAGGGTAATGAAAGTGGCGATCACGCCAAATCCGGCTGAGGCCAGGGCCAGCGCCATGCCGTACAACCAGACACGCCCAAGCACCGCGCGAAACGGCAATGGTTTGCCTTTGCTGGCCTTCACCGCCGGACGAGGGAGCGCCAGCAGTATTGCCAACAGCGCCACGCCCATCACGGTCAGCGCCAGTCCCTGTAAGCCACCCCAGGCATAAAACAGTACACCCAGCGGAGCGCCTATCGCCATCGCGCCATAGGTCACGATGCCGTTCCACGAAATCACCCGTCCGATATGCATTGAACCAACGACCCCAACCCCCCACAGCGTAGAGCCAGTCCCGGCAAAGCTTTGCCCGATCCCTAGAATCACGCGCCCCAGGCATAACAGCAGCAGGCTGGCCAGCGGCCAGCCATTCGTGAAGCCCGCCAGGAAGTAGCCCAGACCACTTAAAAAACAGCCACACAGTCCGAATACCACAATCTTCTTTGGCCCCAGCAGGTCGGCATAGCGACCGGCATGTGGACGGCTCAGCAGCGTAGCGAAATATTGCAAGCTGATGACCAGCCCTGCCCAAAAAGCGCTAAATCCCATCACATCATGGACATAGCCTGGCAATACAGCGAGCGGCAAACCAATGGTCAGGTAGCTGGCGAAGTTAAACATCACCACAGAGACAATACGCAGATTAAGGCGTAAACCGCTAAGCGTCGGTTCAGCGACGGGTTCGGGCATGGAGGATCACCACGTTTTCACAACAGTGTTTCATTTCTACCATGTTGCCGGGCAGAAATCAGTAGTCAGTTTAGGAATATCAGTCGCAAGCCAGCCGCTACACTTAATGCAAAAACGCAAACAGGAAGACGACATGACAACCGCCCAGCCCGATAAAACGGGTTTGCACATTCTGCTCAAACTGGCCGCTCTGGTGGTGATCCTCGCGGGTATTCATGCCGCGGCAGATATCATCGTACAGCTTCTGCTGGCCCTTTTTTTTGCCATTGTATTGAATCCGCTGGTCATCTGGTTTATTCGCCGGGGTGTACGTCGGCCGGTCGCGATAACGTTAGTCGTGGTGGTGATGCTGATCGTTCTTACGGCGTTAATCGGCGTTCTGGCATCGTCCATCACTGAATTCATGGCCATGCTGCCAAAATACAACAAGGAGCTGACGCGCAAGGTTCTGTATCTGCAAGAGATGGTGCCTTTTCTGAATCTGCATATGTCCCCGGAGCGCATGCTGCAGCGCATGGACTCCGACAAGCTGATGACCTTCACAACCACGCTGATGACAAGTCTTTCCGGTGCCATGGCCAGCGTCGTTCTGCTGGTGATGACGGTGGTCTTTATGTTGTTTGAGGTGCGTCATGTTCCCTATAAGCTGCGCTTTGCGCTGAACAACCCACAAATCCATATTGCGGGGCTGCATCGGGCGCTGAAAGGTGTTTCTCACTATCTGGCGCTGAAAACGTTGCTCAGCTTATGGACCGGTGCCATCGTCTGGCTGGGACTGGCGCTAATGGGGATTCAGTTTGCTCTGATGTGGGGTGTGCTGGCATTCCTGCTAAACTACGTGCCCAACATTGGCTCGGTCATTTCCGCCGTTCCACCCATGATCCAGGCGCTGCTGTTCAACGGCGTTTACGAATGCGTGCTGGTTGGGGCGCTGTTTCTGGTGGTGCATATGGTAATTGGCAACATCCTCGAGCCCCGCATGATGGGGCACCGGCTGGGATTATCGACGCTAATCGTGTTTCTCTCTCTGTTGGTGTGGGGATGGCTGCTTGGTCCGGTAGGTATGCTGCTCTCCGTGCCGTTAACCAGCGTGTGTAAAATCTGGATGGAAACCACCACAGGCGGTAGCAAACTGGCAATTTTGCTGGGACCCGGCAGGCCCAAAACCCGATTACCTGGATAAACTTGCAAACAGCATGTATAGAATGGTAAACAACCCCATTATTACTAAAGGTTAGCCCTGATATGTACCGGATCGTTCTTGGGAAAGTTTCTGTTTTAAGCGCTGGCACACTGCCTGCCGCACTGCGTGAGCAGGCCCCGCAAGGCGCTCGTCGTGCGCGCTGGCTGGCTGGTCGCGTGCTGCTTTCCCATACTCTTTCGCCATTACCGGACATCGTCTACAGCGAGCAAGGAAAACCGGCCTTTTCCGCCGACACACCGCTGTGGTTCAATCTCAGCCACAGCGGTGATGATATTGCCCTGCTGCTCAGCGACGAAGGGGAAGTCGGCTGTGATATTGAAGTCGTTCGCCCGCGCGATAACTGGCAGACGCTGGCAAATACGGTGTTCAGTCTCAGGGAACATGCCGAAGTTGAGGCCGAACACCCGGAGCAACAGCTGGCGGCGTTCTGGCGCATCTGGACGCGTAAAGAAGCTATCGTGAAACAGCGTGGCGGCAGCGCCTGGCAAATTGTCAGCGTCGACAGCACCGTGCTAACCTCCTCACTCTCGGTCAGCCAGTGCCAGCTCGATACCCTGAGCCTGGCGGTGTGTACCCCCACGCCGTTTACCCTGACCGCCGACGCCGTGCAGCGTCTGGAAGCCTTAGCGTAAATTTTCCGGGAAGTTTTCCGGCAATTCGCTCGCCGCACAGGCAATAACGCTGTCATTATTCGCCCCACAGTCACGCACGAAGGTGATGGTCGCAAACTCGTCAATCACCTCAGTTGGATATGCCGGACCCGCATCGCGATATGACATCATCAGCGGAATATGGTCATTCTGGAAACAGACCGTTTTTTGCGGATTGTTAATCACCCAGCGTGGGAAAAAGATGGTGCCGTGAAAGAGTTTGTCGCCCAGATTCACGATCAGGCTGACGTCGGTCCCGGTCGGTTCGGTCCATGAAATTTTATAAACACTCTCGCCAACCCGCACAATGTACGCCCGCTGATCCTTCACCCAACGATTCCCCACAATGCCGCTGTGAATACGGTAATCCAGAGTGGTGTCGTTTTTCACGTAGATCTCGTAATTCCAGCCATTATCGTAGGTATAGACCAGATGTTTGCCGACAAAGCCGCTCAAATCATGTTTATCAAAAGTGCTCATATTCTTTCTCCTCTTACTTGATGCGAGGATCTTACCGCTTCAAAAATTGGATGAATAACGCTATGTTTACATCATATTCATTCAATTTTTAGATGAGTTATGCACAAGACAACGCTGGAGCAATGGGCCTTACTGGAGAAAGTCGTGGAGCTGGGCAGCTTTGCGAAAGCTGCGGAAGAGACCAACCGTAGCCAGTCTTCGGTGAGCTACAACCTGGCGCTACTGCAGGAGCGGCTTGGCGTGACGCTGCTGACGCCGGAAGGTCGCAGGGCGGTATTAACCCCTGCGGGAGAGCTACTGCTGGGCCAGGTCAAACCGTTACTGAAGGCCTTTTTATGGGTGGAAACCCGGGCAGCAACATTGCAAAACGGCACGCGAACGCGGCTGGATTTCATGGTAGATAGCATCTTCCCACGCAAACGCCTGTTCGCGATCCTCAAGCAGTTTCAGCAAGCGTGGCCGCAGACGCAGGTGCGTTTGACCGAAGTGCTGGAGAATGCTGACGATCGACTGGCAGCGCATGCCGATGCGGACGTGATGGTCCTGACCCGACGCCAGGATATCACCGGCCGCGGCGAATGGCTGATGAATATTGACTTCGTGGCCGTTGCCCACCGCGATCACCCGCTCTGCATGCTGGATGCGCCGCTGGATGAAGACGCATTACGCGCGTGGCCGCTGATTCGCATTGCCGATCGCGACAACCCGCAGCAAGCGGTGCGCGATGCCTGGACCTTCTCGACCATTGATGCCGCGATTGAGGCGGTGATGTATCAGGTCGGTTACGGCTGGTTGCCTGAGGAGCGAATCCAGCAGCAGCTTGAGCAGGGGTTATTACGACCGCTGCCGTTAAGCCATGGCGCTCGCCGTGCCACCCCGCTGCATCTGATCGTCAAAGACACGCTCGCGCCGCTGGATGAACAGGTAACAACCCTGCTGCGTTTATTGCGAGAGCATTAACCTTTTCCCCGGATGCCGGACGTGTGTTACAAAATACGCTATTCCCCTTACTCCCTCTGCGCCCACGCGCCACATGAAAGGTTAATTGCAGATGCAACGAGTCACCATTACCCTCGATGACGATTTACTGGAAACGCTCGACAGCCTGAGCCAGCGCCGTGGCTATAACAACCGTTCCGAAGCGATCCGCGATATTCTGCGCGGCGCACTGGCGCAGGAAACTACCCAGGAGCACGGCACTCAGGGATTCGCAGTGCTCTCGTATGTTTATGAGCATGAGAAGCGTGACCTGGCGAGCCGTATTGTTTCCACCCAACATCACCACCACGATTTATCAGTCGCCACGCTGCACGTGCACATCAACCATGACGACTGTCTGGAAATCGCTGTGCTAAAAGGTGACATGGGCGATGTGCAGCATTTTGCCGATGACGTGATTTCCCAGCGCGGCGTGCGCCACGGTCATC